>SDZZ01000661.1 GCA_004173255.1 Chitinophagaceae bacterium
CTGCTTCATCCGGAACAGGCAGACCAGTCTTCGGTATCTGTAACGTTTGCCGAGGTAACGGCATTTGGCGAACGTCTTGCTTCAAACTTCAAAACACTGTCCGATACTGCGCTCGTCCGCACCACGCAGGGTATCACCGACAAACAGGCGGCAGCGCGCGACATCAGGCGGGTACACAACGTGTTTGACCAGCGGTCACTGATGGCTGGCACCGGCCTGCTGTTGAAAATCATGCGCCAGTTTTCTTCTATCTATGAGAGCAAACAGTTTGTGCTGATAAAAAACGGCCAGGTGGGATGGATCTCTGCGTACGTTGACCAGCAGAACGGGCAATAAAAAACCGTCCGGGCAATACAGCCGGGACGGTTATGGTGAGACTTCCGAAATCTTTAAGCGCGACGCTGTGAGAATGTGCGTCCCGGACGTTTGCTTCCACCCGAACGCCTGCTTCCAAGACTGGCAGCAGCAGGTGAAGAAGCCGGACGGCTGATCTCGTGCATCAACGGAACATCATACGGATGGTCACTGACCACCGGGATCTTCTTGTTGATCAGCTTTTGTATATCACGCAGGTAAATTTTTTCTTCGTAGTCGCAGAAGGAGAACGCGATACCATTGGCACCTGCACGACCGGTACGGCCAATGCGGTGTACATAGGTTTCAGGTACATTGGGCAGGTCAAAATTGATCACGTGCGTCAGTTCATCGATATCAATACCACGTGCTGCAATATCGGTTGCAACAAGGATCCTCGTTTTGCGGGCCTTGAAATTACTCAGGGCCGCCTGCCGGGCATTCTGTGATTTATTACCATGAATTGCCTCGGCACGGATACCGGCTTTGGTAAGCCCACGGGCAATTTTGTCGGCCCCGTGTTTGGTACGTGAAAAGACCAATGCAGTTTCAATAGTATTGTCCTGCAGCAGGTGCACCAGTAACGAACTCTTGTTCTGTTTTTCTGAATAGTATAAGTGCTGCTGAATGGTATCGGCAGTGGATGATACCGGTGTTACTTCCACTTTCACCGGATTGTTCAGCAGTATGTTTGATAACTGCTGGATTTCCGGTGGCATGGTTGCGGAAAAGAAAAGCGTTTGCCTCTTTGCAGGAAGCTTGGCGATGATCCGGCGTACATCGTGGACAAACCCCATGTCGAGCATGCGGTCGGCCTCATCTAGCACGAAATATTTTATATTTTCCAGGGATACATGACGCTGGTTCATCAGGTCAAGTAAACGACCGGGTGTAGCAACCAGGATGTCGACCCCGCGGCGCAGGGTAGCAACCTGTGAATATTGTGAAACACCACCAAAGATGACGGTATGGTTCAGTCCGAGGTATTTCCCATAAGCCTCAAAACTTTCACCGATCTGGATCGCCAGTTCGCGTGTAGGGGTAAGGATCAGGGCGCTGATGTTGCGGCGTCCGGCTGGTTCACCCGCAAATTGCTGGTACATCAGCTGTAACATGGGGATGGCAAAAGCGGCGGTCTTGCCCGTACCGGTCTGGGCACAGCCCAGCAGGTCCTTATGTTGTAAAATTGCAGGAATTGCCTTTTCCTGGATAGGGGTAGGCGTTGTATAGCCTTCGTCGCTCAAAGCCTTTAGCACAGGCTCTATGAGCTGTAAATTGTTAAATGACACTGTTGAAAATTTGATTATTAAATACGGTAAGGCTATCAACGGGAGTTGATACATTACCTGCCTTACGTTAAGCCATCACGGCGTTTGAGTGGGAAAGACACAAAAACTAGAAGAGCACTAACATACAGAAACACGAAGGTAATTCAAAAACTCCTCAGCAATCACAGGAAGATTTTGGTGTTGAAAACTCTGCATCGACGTCTTTACCGGATGGCGAGGACATCAATAGAGATAACAATATGACTCAGAGTGATGAGTA
>SDZZ01000176.1 GCA_004173255.1 Chitinophagaceae bacterium
GGGTTGGCCGGGTCATGGCGGTAGTTGCGGAACTGCTGCTTTTTCCTGTCGAAAAAAATGAGCCCGGACCCGTTGGTGCCGATCCAGAGATTACCATTGCCGTCTTCAACAAAGGCATTTACATCATCGGCAGGCAACGAAGAAGGATCACCATCCTTGTGCCGGTAGTGGGCAAAGCGGGCAATGTTCTCATCCAGGTAGTTGATCCCTTGTTTGAACGTACCTACCCAGATCATTCCTGAGTCGTCCTTATAAATCGAATAGATACTGTTCTGGGCCAGGCTTCGGGGATCCTTTGGATCGCTCACCACAAAGGAGACCCTGCCAGTTGTTTTGTCAAACAGGTTTATGCCGCCATGATCGGTGCCAATCCAGATAATGCCCTTTCCATCCTGGATCACACCGGTGATCAGGTTGTTATTGATCCGCACGCCCGGACCGGTTTCGCTGAAATTAGTAATGACGCCCTTTGCCGGATCCAGCAGGAACGCACCGTTCGCTTCATTGAGGGTCCACAGCCACACCTGCCCTTCGCGGTCAACGAACAGGTCGTAATTGAAAAGCGTGGCATTGCGCCGGTTCAGTTCATTATTGCGATACATAATTTTCCCCGACGCAGGATCCATCTTTTCAACGATGCCATTTCGATGCACCATCCATATATAACCCTGCGCATCGGCCCGGATACCGGAAAGTTGGCTGGTAGCCGGTCCGTTATTTGCCGAAGGGGAATAACTGTATCCTTTGGTTTTGCCGGTGGCAGTTGAATATCGGTATACGCCAAGACTGTCGTATGCGAACCAGAAATCACCCTGGCGGTCGCGGATGACCGAGCGGATGGTGCCGGATGGCAGTGAATGCTGCAGCAGGTATCTCGAAAAATTCCGTTCAAATTTTTCCGTCTTCGACTGGTAAATATTTCCGCCGCTACGGGTATTGACCCAAAGGTCGTTGCCGGGCAATTGATAGATGCCGCTGATATAGTTATCATTGATACTGGTTGTATCGGCAGCGCTGTGACGGAATACCTTGAAGCCGTAACTATCGTACCGGTTGAGGCCCGACATGGTTCCGAACCATAAAAAGCCGGTGTTGTCTTTCAGGATTGTATTGACCTGGTTATGGGAAAGGCCGTTGTAGATATCCAGTTTTGAAAAACTGTATTTTCCGGCCTGTGCACATAGCACCAGGCATGGCAGGATAGCAAGCAGTAGCAGGGCCGGTCGCCTCATGAATCGTTAATTTACCTTGGGCAAACATAGAGAAATTCTGCCTCTTATCGGTTAACTTCGGTCAGGCCCGGTGCGGGCCGGCGAAATATGCTAAAAATACATCAAACCATGCTGAGCCGCTTTTTCATCCTGTTGCTGTTGTGTGCAACCGGTCCCGGTATACGTGCCCAGCACAAACGGGCAATTTCAACCTCTGTCCTGGCCGATAAAATCCGCGGAGGGTGGGCGGGGCAAACCATCGGTGTTACTTTCGGAGGCCCATACGAATTTGCATACAACGGTACTTTTATCCAGGACTACCAGCCGCTTGAATGGAAGGACAGCCTGCTGAAGAAATACATGCTCGACATGCCCGGCCTGTATGATGATCTTTACATGGATCTGACGTTTGTCGATGTATTTGAAAAATATGGATTACATGCGCCGGTCGATTCCTTCGCAAATGCGTTTGCCCATGCGGACTATTTCCTCTGGCATGCTAACCAGGCGGCCAGGTATAATATACTGAACGGCATTCCCGCCCCGGCTTCGGGTCACTGGCAGAATAATTCACATGCCGACGATATCGACTACCAGATTGAGGCCGACTATGCCGGATTGATGAGTCCGGGTATGCCGAATACCGCTTCGGCCATCTCTGATAAGATCGGTCATATCATGAACTATGGCGATGGATGGTACGGCGGGGTTTATATCGGTGCCATGTACTCCCTGGCATTTATATCGGACAACATCGAACACATCGTGACCCAAGCACTGAAGACCATCCCCCGGCAGAGCACCTACTACCAGTGTATCAGCGATGTGATCGGCTGGTATAAAAAATACCCGGGCGACTGGCACCGCACCTGGTTCGAAATCCAGGAAAAATGGGCCAGTGACCTCGCCTGTCACGACGGTATCTTTTCCCCGTTCAATATCGATGCGAAAGTGAACTCCGCCTACGTAGTGATGGCATTGCTGTATGGCAAAAAAGATTATTCAAAAACACTGGAGATAGCCACACGCGCGGGCCAGGATGCAGACTGCAACCCATCTTCGGCCGGTGGCATACTTGGCACAGTGATCGGGTATAACAAAATACCGGTGTACTGGAAAAGGGGACTGAAGGACATCGAAGACCTCCCTTTCAAGTATACCGACATCTCATTGAATAAGGTATACAGCATCGGGCTGAAACATGCGCTTGAAAATATCAGCGCCAACGGCGGTACGGTTAACGGTGACAACGTGCTGATCAATACCCAGCAACCGGTGGCCGTCAGGCTGGAGCAATCATTTCCCGGCATCTACCCGGTTTCAAAAAATGAGTTTGGCCGCATATTGCAGGATGACTCCTTTGAAATGGACGGAACGGGTTTCTCGCTGGCGGGCGAGGCAAAAAAGAAAGACCCTTCTTCGGTGGATTATGTGTTCGAAGTGGAACTATACATCGATGGGAAAAAGATGGAGAGCGCGAAGATGCCCACCAGTTTTATCAGCCGGCGAAATGAATTATTCGTCCGGTTCGGACTGGCGAGAGGCAAACACACTATCCGTATAAAGGTGCTGAACCCTTCGCCCCTGTATGAATTGAAATCAACGAACTATATTGTATTTTCGGACAAACCCTACAGTTATCCGGTTCAATAAAATCTATTTCTTTCTGTTCGTGCTGCTCTTTATAACAGAAGTGCTGATTGCGCTTTATCTGCACGACCGTTTCATCCGCCCCTACGTAGGCGATGTGCTGGTGGTTATAATGCTGTATTGTTTGGTACGTTCGTTTTTCCGCTGGCCCGTAGTGAGGACAGCTATTGCAGTACTGCTTTTTTCATACATCGTGGAGGCCTGCCAGTATTTCCGCGTGATTTACGCACTGGGACTTGCCCAATCAAAACTTGCCAGGGTGGTCATGGGTATCGGGTTCGACTGGACGGACATCCTTGCCTACACACTCGGCTTTGCCGCGGTGCTGGCTGCCGAATATTTTTTACAACCAGAAGCTGCGAGGCAACAGCCCTTTTCACGTTATATTTAAGCATTAATAAAAGTTTGTCATATGGAACGTCGGTCATTCCTCCAGCAATCAATCCTTTCCGGCGCGGGCGTTATTGCCGGCACATCATTGTCCTCGTTCGGCCAGGTACCTGCTGACACTGCGGGTCAACCATTTAACCTCGACTACGCTTTCCATGATGGCATGTTTGCCGGTTATGCAGGAAAGAAATTCACAGACCAGATCCGTTTTGCGTATGACAAAGGTTTCCGTTCCATCGAAGACAATGGATACATGGACCGGCCGGAAAGCGAGCAGAAAGAAATTGGTGACCTGCTCGCAAAGCTGGGCATGCGGATGGGGGTATTCGTGGTAAACTTTGACCACTGGCCGGTAAAAACATCACTTTGTTCGGGCGACAGCGAATGGAAAGAAAAATTCCTGAAGGCCTGCAGGGAAGCGGTCGATTGCGCCAGACGTTGTAATGCAAAATGGATGACGGTGGTACCCGGCAACTACGATCGCAAGCTTCCGATTGGCTTGCAGACTGCCAATGTAATTGACTCACTCCGTGCCGGTGCTGCCATCCTTGAACCACACGGACTGGTCATGGTACTGGAAGCGTTAAGCGATACGCCCGACCTGTTCCTGCGGTATACGGACCAGACCTTCGCTATCTGCAAGGCAGTAGATAGTCCGTCCTGCAAATTCCTGTTCGACATGTATCATATCCAGCGCAACGAAGGCAATATCATCAATAACCTCGATACTGCCTGGAGCGAGATCGCTTACCTGCAGGTAGGTGATAATCCCGGTCGCAACGAACCGGGCACCGGGGAGATGAACTACCGCAACATCTTCCGGCATATTTACCGCAAGGGCTATAAGGGCATCCTTGGAATGGAGCATGGAAAATCCGTTTCAGGCAAAGAAGGGGAAGACAAACTGATCAGCTCGTACCGCGAAAGCGATGATTTCCTGTAACCTTTACCGAACCAAAAACTAATCCATGGGCACTACCACCAGGCTGCTATTTTTTTGCATAATCCTGTTGCTTTCTTCCTGCTCGTCGCTGGTGATCTCCGACGAGGAAAAAAAGGGGATAGAAGAAGTAGCCGCCCTTTATGGCGGCACCTGGAATTACGGAATTAACCGATCCTACTCCAGCGATAAAGGCAATGAATCCGTTTTCACCATCAGCATGGCGGGAACCGACCCGCTCACGGGCGATGGAACGTTTGCTGAAATGTATGCATCCAACATTGCGTATATCATGTACACCCATATAAAAGCCGGCAAACGCAGTTACCAGCAGATTGTCACCAATATCAACAAAGGTGAAGGCCAGAAGGCAACATATGAATTTCCGCTCACGACGCTTGAAAAAGTAGACATGAAAATGAACTACGCCAAACACGTGGCTGAACTCGTTGCAGAAGCAAACTTCGAGGAGCTTGAAAAAGAATTGGTTCTTGATGAGCTGGTGCCGGCAAGCAAAAAAGAAGCATTAAGGGGGTTGATTGCCGAGGGGGATTCGGCGTTTGGAAAAATCGGGCAATTCCGGTTTTCTGGTTTCCAGTTTATGAATACGAAGACCGGTAAACCCTGCCTTCGCATGTCCGGCAACCTGAAACGGTCGAGACAGGATTCACAATTCAGTGTTTTTGTAAATGCTGAAAGCGGAAAGAACGAATTATACGCTTTCGACTTTAATTATTAAGGTGCGGCATCTTTCTGCATGTCACTTCCCGCGAGGTAACCCGGTCGTGACGATTTTCCTTTAATTTCTTATCTTGAAAGCAGCATGGCTACCACTTTTACCAAACAAGATATTATTACGTACCTGGAAAGCACCGGACAGGAAGACTACCATTTTCATATCGATCTTGAACATCCATATTTTTTCCCGGCTGGTTCGCGACTGACCCTGTTTGCTGATGATACGCGGTGGGCATTGGTGTTTGAAAAGGCAGGGTATGGAACGGGTAACAGTTGCGGGCAGATTGAACTTTGTTATTTCGGGAACTGCCTCCGTAACCTGACGGATGAGGTATCACAAGGCAAGACGTCAAATATGAAGATTGTCATCCTGATTGATTATGATGAACTGCAAAGGATCCAACAACCAGAGGCATTTGAAGTAGTATCCCGGGGTGCAATAGAAGTCAGGGTTCGCAACCGGATGTTATCTATTGAACATGATTTCGCGAAATATCGTGCGAGGTATATTGATCCGGTCAGCCTAAATGAGCCATTCGATCTGGTAACCTTCGAGGCAATGATCCGTTACCTGGACGAGACCAATCCCGGATTGTTCCGGGCAACTGACCAGGAAACCCGCGAGTGCATTCCAATGGATTTGCCCAGGCTTATGCATATTGATGACTGGCACCAGGAGCGTTACCAGTTGTTTCCTGATTATTCAGGGCCGGACAAGTGGGAATATAAAGTCATGGGCACTAAACCCGGAGATTATGAAACCTTCCCGATGATTGCAGACATATTGGTATCAAAAGATATTTCACGCTGGAAACCAACTCTGCCGCCGACTAACAACTGGCGTAACTGGCCGCAGGCGGGCTATATGTAGAATTGTCCGGCACTTTTGTTGCAGCAAAAGCGCGATCACACATTATAAAAACGGATTTATTATGGCAAAAAACCACCCCGGGCCATCGGCGAACGAGGGGAACAACCGGCGCGACTTCCTGAAAAAGTCCACGCTGATCACGGCTATCGCACTCGCACCACCCAGCCTGATCAATGCAGCAGAAAATAAACTCGACGAAAAAATTGCCGGGGCCTTCGAAAAAGCGCCGCTTAACCTGGAAGTGAATGGGGTAAAACATTCCCTGACCGTTGAGCCTCGCGTCACTTTGCTCGACCTGCTTCGGGAAGAGCTTCACCTGACCGGATCCAAGAAAGGTTGCGACCGCGGTCAGTGCGGAGCCTGCACGGTACACGTTAATGGTGTGCGTATTAACTCCTGCCTCAGCCTCGCCATCGCCAATGAAGGCAACAGTATTACCACCATTGAAGGCCTCGCAAAAGCTGACCAGCTGCATCCGATGCAGGAGGCATTTATTGAGCATGACGGCTTCCAGTGTGGTTATTGCACCTCCGGGCAGATCATGTCGGGCGTTGCCTGCATTAATGAAGGCCATGCGGGTTCGGCGGAAGAGGTGAGCGAATTCATGAGCGGGAATATCTGCCGGTGCGGGGCCTACCCGAATATTGTGAACGCAATCATGTCGGTAAAAAAAGGAGGTAACGGATGAACCAGTTTGAATATGTAAGATTATCGGATGTAACGGGTGCTGCAAAAGCCATTTCCAAAGTGGCCAACTCGCAGTTCCTGGCTGGTGGCACCAATTTAATCGACCTGATTAAAATGGGGATCACCACTCCAGCCCGCCTGGTCGATATCAAGCCCCTTCCTTTAGCAATGATCAGCCGGACGGCAGGAGGAATAACCATCGGTGCCATCGCCAGCAACTCCCAGGTGGCGGAACATGCCGATATAAAATCGATGTTCCCCCTGTTGGCCATGGCCATCAACGCGGGTGCTTCACCGCAACTCCGTAATATGGCCACTACCGGTGGCAACCTGATGCAGCGTACGCGATGTCCTTATTTCTTTGACATCACTATGCCATGTAATAAACGCGCACCAGGCACGGGTTGTGGCGCTCTTGAAGGAATTAACCGGATGCACGCCATCCTGGGTGCAAGTGATAAATGTATCGCAGTAAACCCGAGTGATATGAATGTTGCGCTGGCGGCACTTGACGCAACCATTGAAGTGACGGGGGCAAAAGGCAAACGCGTGATCCGGATTGCCGATTTCCATCGCCTTCCGGGTGACCATCCCGAGCTGGACAACACGCTGGCAAAGGGCGAACTGATCACGTCAGTGACAATACCGGCTTCTCCATTCAATAAAAACTACCACTACCTGAAAGTGCGGGACCGTACTTCCTATGCATTTGCACTGGTTTCGGCGGCAGTGGGTTTACAGATGGATGGCAATACCATCCGCGCTGCAAGGATTGCAATGGGCGGTGTGGCACATAAGCCATGGCGGGCAACTGCTGCCGAAAAATTCCTGCAAGGCAAAACGGCCACTGATGAAAATTTTGAAAAAGCAGGGCAGCTGGCCATTGAAGGTGCGCATGGATACGAACACAATAAGTTCAAACTCAAACTTGCACCCAACGCAGTCAGGCAGGCATTGCTGACTGCAGCCGCAAAAAAATAATACGGAAGGTTTTCCGATAAATGCATTCAATATGGATAAAAAAGCAATTGGCGACCCGTTGGACCGGGTCGATGGACGACTGAAAGTGAGCGGTGGCGCTAAATATTCGGGGGAGTATGACCTGGACGACCTTACCTATGGCGTACTCGTTCCGGCAACCATCACCAGCGGTACCATCAATGCAATTGATACACGCGCTGCTAAAAACGCACCGGGTGTGATCGAAATTATTACCCCGTTCAACGCTATGAAGGTACCGGGTTACCAGCCCGAAGCGTCCACCCGGATCAAAGGACTGAAGCTGTTCAACGATAATATTATTTACTTCAACGGGCAGCCGATTGCACTCGTAATTGCTGATACGTTTGAGCGCGCCACCTATGCGGCAAGTCTGGTGAAAGCGAGTTATACCAAACAGGAATTCGAAACCAATTTTGCCAAAAACCGCGATAAGGGCGTGGCGGCTACAGGAAATAAAGATTATGTGCGCGGTGACAAAGAAGCTTATAAAAGTGCAGCGGTAAAAGTGGAACAGGAATATACCCTTCCCTCGGAAATGCATAACCCGATGGAGTTGCACGTGACCACCGCTTACTGGACAGGTAGTGACCAGGTGACACTTTATACCAAATCGCAGGGCGTGATGGGCTCGCAACGCTCCATCGCCACGGCGTTCCAGCTGCCGGCAAAAAATGTACAGATCAACTCAAGGTTTGTCGGCGGCGCATTCGGATCTTCCCTTCGCACCTGGCCGCATGAAGTCGCGGCTGTTCAGGCTGCAAAGATGATCGGACGGCCGGTCCGGCTGACCCTCACCCGTGAACAGATGTTTACCCTTGTTGGTTACCGTCCGCATACAATCCAGAAAATTGCCATCGGCGCTACAAACGATGGAAAACTGGTTGGCATTTCACATGAGTCCCATTCACAGACTGCAGTATATGAAGAGTTCACCGAACGCTCGGTAAACGTGTCGAGGTTTTTGTATGATTGTCCCAACGTAAGCACGCTGTACAAAGTGGTGCCGCTCAACGTCGGTGTTCCCGCTCCCATGCGCGGACCTGGTGAAGCAACCGGGGCACTGGCTATTGAATGTGCATTGGACGAACTGGCTTATGCATTAAAAATGGATCCGATCGAACTACGTCTGAAAAATTATGCAGAAACAGACCTGGAAAAAAACCTGCCATGGTCGAGCAAATACCTGAAAGAATGCTATCAGAAAGGGGCTGATAAAATTGGCTGGAAAGATCGGGCCGCAGTACCGGGCAGTAAAAAAGAAGGTGAGTGGCTGGTAGGTTATGGTATCGGATGCGGGGTGTTCGGAGCTTACCGTTCAAAGGCCACCGCAAAAATAAAACTGTTCGCCAACGGAAAGGTGAATATCC
>SDZZ01000662.1 GCA_004173255.1 Chitinophagaceae bacterium
TACGGCCCACCCCAGGCATAGGGATCAAAGTTGTTGGTCCAGTCACCGTTGAACTGACGGCCACGCATAAACCTTGTCGCCGTATCAAACACGTTGCGGTAATTATACATCTGCCTTGCAAAAATTTTTTCATAAAATTTATTGCCCGTCATTTTCGCGAGGCTGTATCCGCAGAAATCATCATAGGCATACTCGAGTGTTTGTGCAGTGGAACCTTCCGATAGTGGATACGGCACATATCCCAGCTGGAAATATTCCTTCCACCCCTGCCTTCCATTAGCGCCACCCCATGGTCCTTTATTGGTGGCTTCGTGATAATAAGCTTTCAGTGCCGAGTCAGGGCTAAAATTCCGGATCCCCTTGGCCCATGCATCGGCCAGTAAAGAGATGGCGTGGTTGCCAAGCATACCACCGGTCTCCGATGGGGCCGACCACGACGGCAGCCAGCCGCATTGTTGCTGGGCATCGAGCATCGCCTGCATATACCGTCCCTGCATCTGCGGATGCAGGATGTTAGTGAGGGGAAACTGGGAACGGAACGTGTCCCAGAATCCGTTATCCGTGTACATATAACCCTTATGCAGTTTACCGTCATAGGGACTGTAATACACCGGTTGGTTACTGGAATCGTATTCGAAAAACTGGTGGGAAAACAAATTGGCGCGGAACATACAGGAATAAAAAGTGGCCTTCTCTTCTTCTGTGCCACCTTCCACCTGTACGCGGTTGAGCAGTTTATTCCACGTGGCGAAACCCGCATCCCTGGCCTGTTCCAGCCTGCTGAACCCGCCAAGTTCACGGTTCAGGGTAACAGCTGCCTGTACGGGGCTGATATACGACGAGGCAACCCTGATGCTGACCGTTGTTCCCGGGGCAAACTCCACAAATGCTCCCGCGCCTTGCCCTTCGGCAGTGGCCGATCCCGCAGCGATAGTATTGTTCTTATTCTCCCAGGTACCGGATGAGCGGAACGCTTTATCAAACTCAAGGACAAAATAGTTTTTGAAGTCCTTTGGCACAAAGGCGCCATTGTTTACATAACCAGTAATCCGGCGATTCGCCGCGTCAATGGTTACCTGGCTGAATTTCGTATATCCATCCAGTACCAGGAAGGCCTGTTTTCCTTTTGGGAAACTGAACCGGAAATACGCCGCCCGTTCAGTTGGTGCAATCTCCGTGTTTACCCCATTGTCAAACTTCACCTGGTAGTAATGCGGCTTCGCCGTTTCATTGATATGTTTAAATGATGCAGCGCGTTTCTCCTCGTCAACCACCAGCGGGCCGGCAACAGGCATCAGCGTGAATACCCCATAGTCCCCCATCCAAGGACTACACTGGTGGGTTTCGCCAAACCCACGAATGGCAGTGGCGGTGTATTTATATTTCCAGCCATCGCCGTTTTTTCCGGTCTGCGGACTCCACGCATTGACGTTAAACGGCATGCCGGTGGTGGGATAAGTATTACCAGCGGATAATTCGTACGTGGAATTGGTACCCTGCAGGGTATTCACATACTTTACCAGGTCGGGTTGTTTTTGCGCAGCGACCGACCCGATAGAAAGCACTGAACAGAAAGTCAGAAAATGTTTTCGCATGTTGGATTATTTGTCCGGCAACTATTAAACCGAATCCGTTTTTTAAACTTCAGGAGACTGATAGGGAAGTTTCCCCGGCCTTTACTCCTCTCTTCCCCAGTTTTTATTCGGCTCACTTCCCATGGTCAGTTCGAGCACCCCGCCTTTGATAATATCAGCATGATCAATATAACATTTGTTATAAGGTTTACCATTCAGTAAGGCAGACTGGATATAAATGTTTGTCGCGCTGTTATTCTTCGTTTTGATAGTAAATGATTTTACTTTCGCATACACCGGATCCAGATTAATCCGGATGCTGCTGAA
>SDZZ01000663.1 GCA_004173255.1 Chitinophagaceae bacterium
CCCAGCCGGATAAAATTGACGCCCATCTCTTTCATCATGATCATTTCGGTGCGCATCAGGTCTTCGGTCATGGCTGCTGCAACGCCCGCATGGTCTTCGTGCCGGTGCGTCCCGTTCAGCAACAACCGTTTCCCGTTAAACAGGAAGGGACCGTTTTTGACAAATTCAAAATGACGGAACGCAAATTTTTCTTCGCGCACGTATTCACCGATGCGGTAGGTTACGCGGTACAGTTGCGGGTTGTTGGGCGACCACGGCAACGGTTTCTTCAACGTAATCACTGGAATTGGATCGGGATTGCCGGGCTGGTACCGAGCGCTCGTGTGATACACCTCCCTGCCTTTCGGGTCAAAGATGCGGATGTCGGCAGCGGCCGGTGACTGGGATGACTTATTATAGAACCGTGGCAGCAATTCCACTGTTCCTGTTTTGCCCGCCCTGTCCAGCTGCGCCTTTACAAACAAATGTTCAAGGGAAATCGCCGGCACATACACCAGGTTGAGGTATCGGTAAATACCTCCGTATACATTGAAATCCGACATACCGGAGGGAATCATCTCAAGGTCACGCGAGTTGTCGGTCCGTATGGATAACGGGATTTTGTTTTTGAATTGTTTTGCGTACACAGGTGAGCTTCGGAAGGACTCCACCGCATCGGTAATGTCGATTGTGAATTCGTCATATCCACCCGTATGGGCGCCAACCAGGGTGGTATAAATGTAGACAGAGGTTTTTTGTCCGGCCCCTTCAAAGTGAAGCAGGGTGCGGCCTGCGGTGTAAGGGTTGCTGATGCTGAGCGAAGTTCGGTACCACGATGGCCCCTGGTAGTAATTAACATCCGGATCGGTTGCGTCTGATGCATTCACGCAATGGGGCAGGGTAACCGAAGTCCACACCGGGACCGACTCGGGACCACCAGCAGGCACGGGACGAACGGCCTCCCATATACCGCCGAGATCCTGTTTCAGGAACTCCCAGTTGACATATCGTTCTCATAAAAATGCTGGCATACGTCCTGGATTTTTGAATAGGATCTGGTTTGCTAAAATCTTAAGTTACTGGTTACACCCTTAACGAGAATTTTTTCATGTTGTTCTTGTTGTTCTCCAGGTAATCAATTATTTTTTCCAGGCTCACTCTGGAGATCCTGCAGGTTTCCATGATGTATTCGCGCGATACCTTTAAACGTTTCTGGATGTATTCCAGTTGCTTTTCGGTGGATGGATTATTTTTCATGATCGGGCGATTTGTTCATGAACAGGCGGGAAAGATCGTGCCAGTAAACGCCTTACTGGTTACCACTTAGGTAACTAATAGTTTGCCGTGAATATGTTGTAATTCAGGTTGTAATAGTATAATCATTTCACTATGCATGGGATATCGCACATTGTGATTGGGTAAAATAATCCTCCTGTAAACACAGGAGGACTGTTTTAATTAGTAGGTGACAGGCATTACTTTTCTGTGTCGGGGTGGAACTGTTTCCATGAATGCCAGAACTCCTGGTATGCTGGCAGCATGTCCAGCTGGTGCCCATTGAGTACTCCGAAAACAGCGCGGCCGTCGATTGTCCAACTGCTGCCCGTCTGCCGGTCGGTCATCATCCGCTTATCCGGATCCATGGCAAACACCAACCGTTGACCATTGACTACGGGACTGAACACATGGAAGCTGCGGTGATCATTTTCCAATACCAGCAACACCGGTGTCGCGGGAATACTATCCTGGATGATCTGTTCCTGCACCAGTCGGTTCCAGTCGTACGCCCGGAACTTCCCTTTCCGGTATTCCACACCGATCACCCATGATTTGTCAGCCCATGAGCTACTGTCACGATGTTCCAGCCCGCCCTCTATACTTCCGTCGTCATAACCTTTCAGCCCCTCGTATTTTTTCAGGAACGCCTGGTCTGGCTGCATCACTTTTGTATCGGGATACAAACGAATCCAGCTTGCCAGGCTCATTTGCCTCGACGCAATTTCGGGAAGACGATGGCCCTTGAGTTTACCGGTAATTGCTTCACCGGTTGCCTGCTGCCACCAGCTTTTCGTGCTGCTGTCTTCAAACATGGCATTGAAATGATCCATGCCTACCAGCCGGAATACTTCCGGCTGCCCGTTAACTATCGGTGAGTACACGCGTCCTGTGCGGCACACCGTGCAGTAGGTCACCATCACTGCTGTGTTCCCGATGCTGTCACGCACCTGGTGGTGGTATCCGATAATTTCTACGGGGTAAGCTTTTGCCTCGCCTCCGATCTGTACACCGATCACCAGCTTAGTTGAATCAACCTTGTTATCCGTGCGGGTAAAAAAGGTTTTTGTAACCGGCTGCAGGAACATCTTATCGGCTTCAAAGCGGAAGTTGACAAAATAAAAAACGGTTGCATACAATGCGAGTACAAGCAACAGCAGCACTGTTTTCCATTTTGTATTGTGTCGCAGGGAGTAAATCACCGGGTACAGTATCAGTGCAAGCAGAACCAATCGGATCCACGTGATATTATTGCCAAGCCAGTACGCGATACCAATGGTATCGGACTGTTGTGACCCGGGAAAAGGCATGATAAAGTATACCCGAAGGATTTCCGCAGCAAAGAGCAGGATCAGTCCTGATACAAGAATTATTTTTCGCATAACTGTTTATTATTGTTCGGTCAATGGTAACGGGAATTCTTCCCAAACGTCGTCCCCTGCGCGGTCAGTCGGAAGGG
>SDZZ01000664.1 GCA_004173255.1 Chitinophagaceae bacterium
ATATTACCACCACTGGCATTACTGATATTATACAACTTGGGCGCCACCGCCTGGTTGTTTCCCAGGATAATTTGATCGATCTTTTTCTGGAGCTCATTCAGGCTGCCATAAAATCCATTAGCGGTGCTCACCTCTATGGCGCTCTTGACGGCACTCACCGAACTATTCACCACGCCCTGGTCTACGTTGGCGAGGTAAAACTGGTCTTTTTTAGTGAAGTTGATATACGTGCTCGGATAGTTAAAACTGTTGTCGATAATGTTGACGGTGCCCTTGATTACCCCAAAACCATCCTCCGTGCTAATGTCCAGGGGTTTGATGGTGGAGCCCGGATAGGTGATACCCTGGTTACGCGACAGCCGCACGTTGTATTTATCCAGGTAACGTAATTTAAAGGAAGCAGCGTCTTCGATACTGACAGAAGTACCTTTTACCACGCCGACCTTTTTACCATTGACAGTCGTCGCCTTGAAGACCACGTCCTCTACCCGCAGGATGTCATTTCCCTGGATCCATTTGAAATCACTGACGGCATTGCTCCACCGGATGACACCGGTCACCTTCACCTCATCCGGATTGGCGGTCGTACTGATTTTTTCCACGCTGATGGGGAAACCAAAAACGTTGGTGATGGACATGCTGGAGAAAGAGGTCAGGGCGAGGTTGGCTATGGCCGTCTTATTCTGGATGTCCGCTACCTTTTTATCACCGTTCACGGTAAAACTGGTATCGAGCGTGGAGATGACATTGATGGCTGAATTGTCTGCCGGCACACCGTGAAGGGCATATTTACCCTGTGCATCGGTGTAGGCCACCAGCAGGTTTTCGTCTTTATCCTTGGCAGAACCTTTATTACTCGCTTCCAGGTAAACCTTCGCATTTTTAACGGGTTTGTTATCGAGGGTAACCGTTCCTGTCACTTCGCTGCCTTTCTCCATCTCCACTACAATGGTGGTGAAGTTTTTGCTTTCCTCGTTTTTTACATTTTTGGTTACGGGGATGTAGTTGCTGTTCTTGGGTCCACGCACGATAAACGTATAATTATTCACCGATACATTCTCAAAAGCAAAATGGGCATTGCCAAGCACGTTGACCGTTTTCAGCGTATCGCCCAGTTGCACGATCGCATTGTTTACAGTGTTATTGGTACCTGCCTGCAGGACCCTGATGAGGATGCGGTGTTTGCGGCGGTAGAGACCTATCTCGCCTTTTGGCAACGTACCCTTAACGCCCGATACGAAGATCGTTGAGTCGAAATAAGCGACATCCTTCGGTATGAATTCCAGTTTTACGTTTGGCTGGGCAGGAACCGGGATTTCAAAATAACCCTGACTATTGGTCTCGACTGTCAGCCCGGTAGCAGATTTTACATATGCCTTCACCGGTTTATTATTCTCGTCCTTACTGACCAGTTTTCCGGTCACCTTACCCGCCGGTTCAAGGAACAGGTTCTGCACAAACTGGCTTCCCATTGCATTAAAGGTGAATGATGCGGGCGGGGCATCTTTATAGCCACCCAGCGTAGCGGTAAATGTGAGCGTGGTCCCTGTTCCGGCTTTCAGCCCTGGTAGTGACTCTCCCTTTAATTCTGCAAAGCCATAACTATCCGTCCAGGTGGTCCACTTGTTATTGACATATACCGATGCCAACTTGGCGGCAAGCTGTGTGCTCTGGTCGATGGTCTGTATCAGCACGCGACTGGGCAGGGAATCGAGCACCATTGTAAATTCACCGACCCCTTCACTCTGTACAAACGTAGCCTTGAAGAATTTTGCACCATCCGTTGGTGTGCTTGATGCCACAAAGTAATACGGGTAACCAGCCAGGATATGTTTGATGGTAGTACTGCCATCCTTATTCGTTGTTTGTTCCGGCGTAAGGATTTCGAACTTTTTGGAGAA
>SDZZ01000665.1 GCA_004173255.1 Chitinophagaceae bacterium
GCGATCATGTCCCGCTTTTTTCCAAGCCTGCCTGTACAACCTGATCTGCTCTGCCTGCTGGATATGGAAAGGCTTACCGTTTTCATCAAACTTCAGCGTTGAACTCTGCAGGTACATGCCCTGCTCGGCTGCCCATACCGCTGTAGCATTGGAAGCTGCCCCCCACCAGATCCGCTCGCGCAGACCCTCCGAATAGGGTTCCAAGCGGAGTAGTCCAGAAGGATTTGGAAACATCGGATTCGGATTTGGCTGGGCAAAGCCCTTGCCTTCTAATTTCTGTAAAAATTCCATCGCATGCCTTCTTCCCATATCCGCATCGTTCTCTCCCTGCAATGGCGAAAATCCGAAATGGCGCCAGCCCTCGATCACCTGTTCGGGCGAACCTCGGCTGATGCCCAGCTGCAGCCTGCCACCTGAGATCAGATCGGCAGCACCTGCATCCTCTACCATGTACAACGGGTTCTCATAGCGCATATCAATTACCCCGGTCCCAATCTCGATCCTGCTTGTTTTCGCCCCGATTGCCGAAAGCAACGGAAAGGGCGAAGCGAGCTGCCTTGCAAAATGGTGCACCCGAAAATATGCGCCGTCCAGGCCCATCTCTTCCGCTGCCACCGCCAGATCAATGGACTGCAGCAAGGTATCACCAGCCGTGCGGGCGACATATGATGGATGGTCGGCCCAGTGGCCGAACGATAAAAATCCTATTTTCTTCATAAATAAACTGTTGAAACAAATATAGCAATAGGCGGGATCGGTGCCGGTCACCGCCCTGTCATAACCAGCGGGCATTAAACTGCGGATTTGGATTGTTCCAAGCTGCTGGATACCAGCAGACGGCACACAGCCCAGAAGTAGTTTAAAAGAATTTTTTGCTTATTTTAGCTCAACCACATCCTGCATATGAAAACTATTATACTCTCAGTGCTACTAGCTCTGGCCACTGCCGGCCATTTCGGCCAGACCGACCCCAGCTATACCCAAACAGAAATAACCTACGATCGACGTGACGGAACTTCGCTCACCATGACTGTGCTTAAGCCAAAAAAAGCAAACGGGAAAGGCATTATCAGTTTGCTCAGCGGAAATTTTGTTTCCGATTACAATTCATTTGCCCTTTACCGGGACCGCGCCCTACCAATGGTGAACCATGGCTATACGGTATTTCTGGTCATGCACCGGTCTGCACCGCGTTTTGCCCTGCCGGATATGCTGGAAGATGTACAACGCGCGGTACAGTTTGTCCGCTACCATGCTGCCGACTATACTATCGATCCGGCGCGTCTCGGCATTACCGGCACATCCTCTGGCGGGCACCTGGCCCTGCTTACCGCACTGAGCAGGGACATAGCCGACCCGGCCAGTAAGGACCCCATTGCAAAGGTTTCTGCCAAACTGCAGGCGGTTGCGGTCTTCTGCCCACCCACGGACCTGTTGAATTTCGGAAGTTCCGGTTACCATCTTCCCGCCGACAAGCCTACCCTGGTTGAAATCGGGGTGCTGGGTGCATTCAGCTATAGCGATTGGGACAGCGTCACGCGTACCCATATCCCCATCACCGATCGGCTCCTACTGAGGCGAATAGATTCACTGATGTCCCCTGTACAGGTGGCCGAAAAGCACTCACCTCCCACATTGCTGATGCACGGAGATAAGGATCCGCTTGTACCGATACAGCAATCACAAACACTGGTCTCCAAACTCCAGAAACTAAAAGTACCGGTCAGGCTGGTAGAAAAACCTGGCGCAGGGCATGGCTGGAAGGATATGAACAAGGACGAACAGGAATTCAACGCATGGTTCGACCTTTACCTTAAATAAATAGAGCTATTTACCGTTTCAGGGCTTTTTCAAAAATATCACCTTGAGCTAATCGACAAGGCTTGTCCTTTTTTTT
>SDZZ01000177.1 GCA_004173255.1 Chitinophagaceae bacterium
TGCGGGTGCCGACCAGGTGATAGCCCGGCCGCAGTCATTTGCCATCCTCGATGGTACTGCGTCGGCCAATGCTGTTTCCTATAAATGGAGAAAACTGACAGCAACAGACTTTGACTTCAAGGCCAATCTTAAAAACAGCGACAGTGCAAAGGCCGACATCCTCATCCTTCCCTACAAGGTGGGTGGATACGATTTTGAACTGACCGTGACCAATACCAACGGATGTGTGAGTAAGGATACCACCAACGTGATGGTTGACTGGGGTGAAGCCCCGCCGCAATCGACCGACGGTTTCGCAGGCTGGCACTTTGCCACAGCAACGGATGTTGCCCAAATACCCACGGCCCGGATCGGTGACGTGATTATTAACGGTGCCCGCGCCGGTTCACTGGAAAATGGAGATTTCACCAATATCTATATCTACCCGACATCTGCACTGAACCTGAAAGAAGGACAGAAAGTCCTGATCAAGGCTGGTAAATATGGTTCCATTGTACTGAACCTGGGCGAAGGTGTACTGAAGGGTTCGAGCAGCAACCCGGTCATCATCACCAACTATGGAGGCCAGGTAGAATGTACCATGATGACCGTAACCAATGCGATCGGTGCAAAGATCACGGGTAAATATGTACCAGGTGTATCGGGTGATGTCAATTTCAAAGGACATGCTGACGGCGATTTTGCTTACAGCCGCGGCACTTATGGTATCTATTGTAATAACGGATGGTCTTCACTCGCATCAGTCGGCATGAAGATCAACGGACAGGTGACCGATAGCCTCGAGATCGAATTTGTGGAAGTGGGCAACGGCAATTTTGCCGGTATGCAGATCAAACAGGATGAAGGTACCAATGACTATGACGGATTCAACATCCATGATATCTACATCCATGATATCCATGGGGAAGGCATGTACCTTGGTAGTACAAGTTCGGGCCAGCGTCATAAACTGAACGGCTGGACACTGAAGAATATCCGCATCGTAAACGCTGGTAATGAAATTTTCCAGATGGGAAATATCGGCGCCAACACCAGCATCCGGAACAACGTATTTATCAATGCTGCCACCAACTGGAAAAGCCCGTTCAATATTTTCCAGGACAATGGTGTACAGCTTTCCTTTAATAACGGCCGCTGCGAATTCAGGAACAATATCGTTCTTGGCGCAGGCCACCAGCTATTCAATGGTTTTTCCGGACTGCGTCCTGACCTGCCATACAACGGTGACAGCATCTTTATCAACAACAACCTGATGAAGTATGCACGCGGACCCATCGGTGCTTACTGGGGCAGTGGTTCCGAACCAATCAATGGTTTGGTGATCAAACTGGACAGCAACTACTTTGGTGGTTTCGAATTTGCTGCCGATGAAATTTATAATAACTCTTTTGCCACCAATACCAGTACCCTGATCCGTACTGCTACCAACGGCACCAGGTATGTGATGAGAAATACGGTATCGGATGGTTCCAAGTCGGTCCCGATGAGCGGTGGGAACATCGATATAGCGGGTGGTGTTACGGTTCGTCCGGTAAACAACCCCCAGTTTATCAACAGCGGATGGCCGCGTGATTTTGACTGGAACAAATTGTATGAATGGTCTGATTTTATTTTTGATACGTGGAAAGATGAAAACGTAACCAGTACCGTGAACGTAAAGTGGAAAACACCTGTTTCGTTCAAGCTGGGTGACTATGTACTGTTCCTCAGTAAGGTGTATAAAAGCAAGGTGGCCAATAACCACGGACACGTGCCACATGGCGTTACTGACCAGTACTGGGAATTGCAGACATGGAATGACGGCGGAACAACCTATACCTTCCCTCCGGATGATTACCGCCTGATCGACGGGGACGAATACAAACAAAGGAATATCGGCCTTACCACGGAGACCACCGTGCCACCACCGGCCAACGTACGCCCGGTGGCCCATGCCGGCGATGATATCACTATTACTTCACCAACCAGCTCCGTAACCCTGCTGGGTTCGGGTACCGATAGCGATGGTGTAATCACTGCTTATGCCTGGAGGAAAATCAGCGGTCCGGCCGCGGGTACGATCCAGTCGGCCACACAGGCACAAACCGTTGTGAGTGCATTGCAGGCAGGGGTCTATTTCTTTGAACTGAAAGTAACAGATAATCGCGCTGCTGATGGAAAGGATACCGTGAAGGTGACCGTAAATCCGGGGAATATTGCACCGGTAGTAAATGCGGGAAACAACCAGACCATCACGTTGCCGGCAAGTACGGTGGATGTGAAAGGTACTGCTACCGACCAGGATGGATCTATTGCCTCCACAGCATGGGCGTTTATTTCAGGTCCAGACGGAGCGGTCATTGAAAATGCTGCTGCATTACAAACAAAAATCAACAACCTGGCTGAAGGTGTTTATAAATTTGAATTCAAGGCTACCGATAACCAGGGTGCTGTTGGCCGGGATACACTCACCATTGTGGTAAACCCGTTTACCCCGCCCAATAACATAGCGCCGGTTGCCAGTGCTGGTAATAACCTGGCCATCACACTTCCTGTAAGTACCGTGTCTGTGACCGGACAGGGCACCGACCAGGATGGAACCATTGCCGGATATGCGTGGAAGGCTATCTCGGGTCCCGCACAGTATACCATTGCTACTCCAGCCAGCGCGCAAACGTCCATCAGCAACCTGGTGCAGGGAGTATATAAATTTGAACTGAAAGTGACCGACAACCAGGGTGCTGTCGGCCGCGATACCATCTCCGTAACCGTAAACGCAGCAGTTGTACCAAACCTGCCGCCAGTGGCTGATGCAGGTGTGGATCGCACCATCACCCTTCCAGAGAACACGGTAAACCTGACAGGCACCGGTGCCGACCAGGATGGAACCATTTCGGGCTACGCATGGAGTTATCTTTCAGGCCCTGCAGGTTCAACTATCGCTTCACCGGCCAGTGCGCAGACAACCATCCGCAACCTGGTTCAGGGTTCGTACAGGTTTGTATTAAAAGTTACTGATAATAAGGGAGCCTCCGGCCTGGATACTGTTACGATCACGGTAAACCCGGCTGTGCCTGCGCCAAACAAGCCACCCGTGGCCAATGCAGGGGCAAACAGGGTGATCACCCTTCCGTTGAATACAGTTAACCTTAGCGGATCCGCTACTGATGCTGACGGAACGATTGTATCCTACGCATGGGCCTATGTTTCCGGTCCGGGTCAGTATGCCATTTCATCCACCACCACGGCGGCTACAACCATCCGTGACCTGGTAGCGGGGATCTACCGGTTCGAACTGACCGTAACCGACAACCAGGGAGCAACAGGCAAGTCAATTGTAACGATTACCGTGCTTCCAAAAGAAGAGCCGGTTAACCAGGCTCCTGTTGCCAACGCAGATGATGACCAGGAACTGAAGATCGGCACAGAGCCACATTACCTGAACGGTGCAAAAAGTTATGACCCGGATGGTACGCTGGTGAGCTACCAATGGAGCCAGGTTTCTGGTCCGGCCGGTGCGGTCATCCTTTCACCGGAAGCGTCTGTTTCTGAGTTTACCATCGAAGAGCCGGGAGAATATGTATTCCAGCTGACGGTGATTGATGATAAAGGTTTGCAGTCATCCGACCGCGTAGTGGTTACACTGCTGCCAATCGGTTCGCTGGTTAAGCTGTTCCCGGTTCCAACCACCACCATGCTCAATGTACAGATCATGGCGACTACCATCAGGAACAACACCGTGATAGAAATCTATGATTCAAAAGGAACGCTTGTTTACCGGGAAGAATTCCTGCGTCATATTTCTTCAGTGATACACCCGGTTGATGTGAGCAGGCTTGCGAAAGGCGCTTATATTATACGTGTTGGTGCGGCACTTGATGATGTGAAAGCACTGAAGTTTGTAAAACTCTGATGAATTGATAAGGCCTGTACAGACGGCCTTGCAGATAAAAAAAAGGGTCGGTGGTTTCAAACCACCGACCCTTTTTTATTCCCGGGCAGGCTCATCACCGGCGTTGGTAAACCTCGATGGTTCCGCGTGTATCGCCCCTGCGTGGTGCTTCAAACGAATCAATTTTGTTGTAGTGGTTCATCAGTGTGTCGCGTACCCTGAACGGATAAAAGTTGTTCAGCCTTGGCAGGTATTCAAACAGTACAAGGTCGTATTGCTTATCCGAAATTTTCTTTTCAAACATTTCGGCCTGTTTGTTAAACATACCTACACCGAGGTGGTACCATAAAGGCATGTCGGTTCCTTTTTCGTATTGGTAAGGGATGGCTGCAGCAAGGGGAGTAAGCTCGCTCATATTCAGCACGGACAGGTCCTTTTTATTTTTGATCACATCCAGCGACATGATCCTGTTGATGCCATCGACGGTTTCTTTTGGCATATAAATGTTTTTGAATACCGGCAGGCTGGAGAATACCCAGTTGTTGACCGGAATTTCGGTGCTGTCAACCGGCCCCAGGATATATGTTTTCCGGTTCACCACATTTTCCCCGGTCGACGACACTACTTCCTTGCTGACCGGAAAGGCGCGGTCGGTTACGCGCTGGATATATTTCCAGTACACGTTACTCCACCACAACAGGACGCCAATGGAGGTGACCAGTACCAGTCGCGGCCGGTTGAAATCAATCGAGGTCAAGCCGCTGAGCAGATGCAGGATGTAAGCAATGGCAAAACTATGGAAGAAGATATTGTTGTCCGGCGGTGTATAGCTGGTCACCTGGAAAATAGCCGCTTCGCCAATAACACCTACGGCAAGCAGCAGGAACAATACTTCGTTCCGTTGTTTCAGGAGTGCAGGCAGGCCCTTGATAAATACCAGGACCAGGATGAGGAAAAGATAAAATTTGATCCATTGCGAACTTCCCAGGAACTCCGCAATGATTTCACCAAACGAAATCCGCGCGGTATGTGGCGCCTGGCCGTGGTTGAACCAGTAACCGAAACCCTGGCTAAGGAAAGGCCCGATAAAAAGCAGCAGGATAACAACAAAAGAAATGATATAGGTAAAAAGCGGGATCCATTTTTTTGTGTTCAGCGCATTGTATCCGAGGAGCAGCAGTCCGAGGCCTAAACACATACCACCTGCGTCCTGCTTGGTGAGGAAGGAGCAAACGGTAAACAGGCCGGCGCCGGCCATCCAGGCAAACATGGCTTTGCGGTTTTCGGTCCGTATGGCCCGCAGCAGGCAGGCAAGCGCAAGAAATTCATATACTATAACCGTGTGGTTGTACCACGGCCAGAAGTTGAAAAAGGAGAAGGAGAGTACATACACCAGCACGGAAACCGCCCGGATACCGGGTTGTACGCCCAGGCTTTTCAGGATGGAACGGAATGCCAGTCCGGACAGTATATTGATAAATACCTGTGCTTTTACCAGCGTGATCATCTGTGGTCCGAAGATCTTGAAAAAGAAGGCGGGGATAACCCAGTACATGCCGCCGAGCGGTGTCCCGAAATCGCGGAAAGGAAGTTCGCCTTCACTGATACGATAGGCCCCTTCCCACGACAGGAATATATTCACCCGGTAGGGAAAAGTGACAAACAGGGGAACGGCGGCCAGTAAAACGATCAGGGAAATTTCAAGGTAGGAGAGATAATTTTTTCGCCAGTTCGGGACTCTCATAAATGCGGTATAATTTCCTGTAAACATAGATAATTCAGGTAACAATAAAACCACTATAAAATCCGGGTTTTAGTTTGTATTTTGGCGCCCAATCATTCAATGTGGAATATTTAAAGCTTTTAAGGCCTAAACATTGGGCAAAGAACCTGTTTCTTTTTATACCGTTGTTTTTTGGCGGAGAATTCCTGAATGTTACAAAGATCCTCGACGTATGCCTGGGCTTCATTGCCTTTTCAGCCATTGCCAGCAGCATCTACATCCTCAACGACTACCGCGATGTGGAGGATGACCGCAAACATCCGAAGAAAAAATTCCGCCCCATTGCCAGTGGTGCGGTCAGTAAGGGCGCGGCCCTGGCCATCTGTGTTATCCTGATTATAGGCGGCATGGCACTGGCTTATTTTATCCGGGATAAATTCCTGTTCGTACTCGCCATTTACTTTTTCCTGAACGTAGGCTATTCCCTCGGCCTCAAAAATATTGCGATCCTTGATATCCTGATCCTTTCAGCAGGATTCGTACTGCGGGTGAAGGGCGGATCGGTGATCTCCCATGTACCCCTTTCCGAGTGGATCATCATTATGGTGTTCCTGCTGGCCATGTTTATGGCGATTGGTAAAAGGAGGGATGATGTGCTGCTGAAACTGGAGTCGGGGCAGGACATGCGCAAGTCGATCAAGGGGTACAACCTGGAGTTACTCAATGTACTGCTCGCGCTGATCTGCGCAGTGATCATAGTGGCCTATTTTATGTATTCCATGTCGAGGGAGACGAACCTGAAATTCGGGACCTATCGCCTGTACTATACCTGCCTTTTCGTTATGGCCGGGATAATGCGATACCTGCAGATTATCTTCGTGCAGGCGGACTCCGGTTCACCTACAAAAATCCTCTACAAAGACCGGTTTATCCAGATTGCACTGGTACTATGGGTGGCCAGTTTTATCGCAATCATTTACCTGAAAGATGTGAATATCTTCAAATAGCATACTGGCGAATTAATTTTAGATAACCATTACAAATAGTTATAAACCAGCTGATAAGTGTTTTTTTAACCCTTAGCTTTTGGGGATCTGCCCTTTAAATGCGCTCTCGCAAGCATCGGTTCACTGAGGGGTAAACGGGTCATACTGCAATTTGTCCGGTAGGTTCTTTTCCATTATTTTCACTGTCCGATCCACTACATCCTACGGTATCACCAGCACATTATTTCTTCATCTAACGAGCCACCGTATGCGATCTGTTGCCAGACTATCTGTCTTCCTCAACCTGTTATTTTTTATTCCCCAACTTACGAATGCCCAGCTTGCCGGCGATTACCGGAGTAAGGTTACATCAGGCAATTCCTGGTTCACCGTAGCCAACTGGGAGCAGTACAATGGCACTGCCTGGGTGGCCGCTGTTGCCACTCCGACAGCTACCGATGGGGAGATTACCATCAGCGTAGGCGATAGCATGACACTTGCCACCACCGGCATCACGCTGGATCAACTGGTGGTCCGCGGTGCACTCGCCATCTTTTCTTCGGTGCAGACACTGGATGACATAGCCGGCACTGACCTCGCGGTAACAACTGGCGGCAGGCTGTACCTGGGGCTGAATGGCACCCTGCAGGGGCTTGGTACATTGAACATTGATGCCGGCGGCCTGCTGGTATTTACGTTAAACAGTCCACGACTCAGGGTGGCAACCGTCAACCAGGGCGAGATGCAGGTAACGGGAGCCGGTACCGCCGGATTTATACAGAACACCACATTCATTAACAACGGGCTGGTAAATATTGTATCAGGTAACCTTACCTTAAGCACTGCTGACCTGGTAAACAACGATTCGATAGTTATACGTTCCACCGCAACGGGTGCGTTCCTTTTGTCGGCCGGCAACGGTACCCTGCTAAACACTGCAACGGGTGTCATTCATCTGGAGGGAGCGCCCAGTTATAGCGTCGCGCGCATTTCAAACAGTGGCCGTATCCGCGGCGGGGGTACACTGGCAACCACTACCGTGGTGCTGAATGATGGCCGCGTGATACCGGGTGGTTCAGCCGGGTCAGTGGCAGAACTGGGTGTAGCCAACAATTTTATCACCACCCGTACCCCTACGCTCGATATGGAAGTGGTGGATGCATCAGGGGCCGGTGTTGGTCATGACCACCTCAGCATTACCGGCACGCCGATCAATCTTTCCGGCACTACCATCAATGTGATCGACTACCCGACAGCACCGCTGGGAAGTTATGAGCTGGTACTGGGTGCAAATAATTTCAGCGGTGCTCCGCCTACGGTCAATGTACCACCGCATTATACGTTCACCATTACCGCCAACTCGGTCATCGCCAATAAAATTAATTTCGCGCTGCCGGTTACCTGGGGTTCCTTCACAGCATATAATGAAGTGGACCGTGTAAGGCTTACCTGGACTACGCTGCAGGAAAGCAACACCGATAAATTTATTGTAGAATACCTGCGCAACGGGGTGGCGGAAGAGATCGGCACGCTGCCGGCCCAGGGTAATTCCGATGCTGAGTCGGCATATACATTTACCCATACCAGTCCCTCACCCGAAGGGGTGAACCGTTACCGCATTAAACAAGTGGACCTGGACGGTCACTTCACCTATTCGGCCATAGCAACCGTGAGGCTGGAGAATGCGGCCAGGCCTTCCGTGGTTATGAGTCCGAACCCGGTCCGGGACCAGCTGCAGGTTATCACCAAAAAGAAAGGGTTCGTTTTACAACTGGTTACTATTGATGGAAAGATCCTCCGCAGCGTGCGCCTGGCGGAAGGTTCGCAGTACATTGACCTGAAAGCTATACCTGCCGGCGTATACCATGTGCTTGTAGGTAATGGGCAGGATAATTTCTCGCAAAAAATATTGAAACAATAAAACAGCAACTCATTTACTCAAAGGTCGTCGAAAGGCGACCTTTTGTTTTTTGTGATGTACTTCACCCGGATGGCCGGAAAATCTACCGCTTGCGGTGTACCGGGTTGGGTCAAGAAAATGCTCCGGTATTTATGACGGGCATAAAAAAAAGCGACCGAAGTCGCTTTGTGCCCAAGACTGGATTCGAACCAGCACACCGTTTCCGGCGCTACCACCTCAAGGTAGTGCGTCTACCAATTTCGCCACCTGGGCTAGGGGAGTGCAAATATAGGGGAAATGATAAAATCAGCTTTCAATCAGGCGAAAAAGCTTTGAAAAAA
>SDZZ01000666.1 GCA_004173255.1 Chitinophagaceae bacterium
AAGACCTTCGCCCTTCAGGCTGCAAGTCTAAAACGAAGAAAAAAACTGGTTTGGCAGCGATTCCCACAGCAGTTTACCGGTCTGGCTATCTGTTTTCTCGACCGATTCCATGCTTTCGCGGCAGGAATCTTCCGGACCGGAAGCATTTGTGGGGCGGGGCCAGACCAGCGCGATGGTCCCGATGGCTATTGCCACAAACAGGATCCTGAAAAAATTTCGCTGGTGCATAATTGGTTGGTTTTACGGTTTGACGGCAGTTGCCCGGGAAATGTTACACAAAGCTAAACTTAATGGCATCTTTTTTTAAGCCATCTCATGCTACCTGCCGGATGGACCGGGTAAACTGCTGTTTCCGGGGGTTAAAATGCGGCCGGATGCTGGGGACATTAAAATATATTTGCAAAAATTTATTGTATGAACACAAAGTTCGCGGAACGGATAGGCAGGGAAGTGGAAGAGATCAGGGGCGCGGGATTGTTTAAAAAAGAACGGATCATCGTGAGTCCACAGGGGCCGGAGATCGAAGTAAACGGGCAGAAAGTGCTGAACTTCTGCGCCAATAATTACCTGGGCCTGTCCGACCACCCGAAAGTGATTGAAGCCGCCCACAAGGCCATCGATTCACACGGATATGGAATGAGCAGCGTCCGTTTTATTTGCGGCACGCAGGACATCCATAAGGAACTGGAAAAAAAGATCAGTGAATTCCTGGGTACGGAAGACACCATCCTTTACGCTGCAGCATTTGATGCGAACGGCGGTGTATTTGAACCATTGTTCAACGAAGAGGACGCCATCATTTCGGATGCGCTCAACCATGCCTCCATTATCGACGGCGTCCGTTTATGCAAGGCAAAACGTTTCCGGTACGAACATAACAATATGGCCGACCTGGAAAAACAACTGGCCGATGCGGCAGGGCTGCGCAGCCGGATCATTGTTACAGATGGCTCTTTCAGTATGGATGGCACTATTGCCCAGCTGGACAAAATCGTGGAACTGGCCGAAAAGTATGATGCCATCGTCATGATCGATGAATGCCATTCTTCCGGCTTCATTGGCAAAACCGGTCGTGGTACCCACGAGTACCGTGGTGTAATGGGCAAAATCGACATTATTACCGGCACGCTGGGTAAAGCGCTGGGCGGGGCTTCGGGCGGATTTACCTCCGGCAGCAGGGAAGTGATTGATATGCTGCGGCAGAAGTCGAGGCCTTACCTTTTCAGCAACACGGTAGCGCCATCCATTGTAGGGGCATCTATCGCCGTGCTGGATATGCTCACCGAAACAACCGAATTGCGCGATAAACTGGAATTCAATACTTCTTACTTCCGCCGCAAAATGACAGAAGCAGGTTTTGATATTAAACCGGGAGACCACCCGATTGTACCGATCATGTTGTATGATGCGGTGGTGGCACAGGAGTTTGCTGCAAAGCTGCTCGACGAAGGTGTTTATGTGATCGGATTCTTTTTCCCGGTAGTGGCGAAAGGCCAGGCACGGATCCGCGTGCAGCTGAGCGCCGCCCATGAGCAGGCCCACCTTGATAAAGCAATAGCCGGTTTTGCCAAAGTCGGGAAACAACTTGGTATCCTGAAATAACGCTATGCCGGAAATAAAAAAGCCCGGTAATGGTTTAATGCCATTACCGGGCTTTGTATTTAAGGATAAAAATCAATCCCTGCCAGGCTGTCCGGTGTGAAAGCCTGGTGTGCTCCTTCACCGGGTTGAAGGTTTATTTCAGGGCCAGTTTCGAAGCCACGGATTTTACTTCTGACAGCGGGATATTTTCGCCGGTGAGGGTTACCATGAGCCTGTCGCCCCCGAAATACACAAAGCTGTTCCGGTTCTGTTTTTTATACACGGTTTCAATAGCGCGGCCTCCGTTGAAGT
>SDZZ01000178.1 GCA_004173255.1 Chitinophagaceae bacterium
TTTCAATCTCTTCCGCTATGCGCAAATCCGATAAGATCATTTTTATCCGTTAATTTTATGACTGGTCAGCCGGCGAACCGGTAACGACCGGCAAAATAAAGCGGAAAGAACAACTAATGCCGATTTTTTTTCAACAGCAAATCAACCCCGGCACGCGGCTCGGAATCTGGAAGATCGAGGAAACCGAAACCTTTTTCAGGGACAGTGTTCCGGTACACCGGGACGTTACCCATCCGCATAAAAGACTGCAGCATCTTGCCGGCCGGTTCCTGCTCCAGTTCCTGTTCCCCGCATTCCCCTATGAAATGATCCAGCTGGCCGACACGCGCAAACCATTCCTTCCTTCGGAGCAGTTCCATTTTTCGATATCCCATTGCGGTGACTATGCAGCAGCAATTGTAAGCCGTGAAACCCGCGCCGGTATTGATGTGGAGATCCCGATCGGAAAAATCGCCCGGATAAGGGAAAAGTTTTTGTCGCCCGAAGAAATAGAACAGTTTGGCGTGGGTGCCGGCCATCCGGAAAACCTGCGGTTGCTTACCACGTTGTGGTCGGCCAAGGAAGCTGTGTACAAATGGTATGGGGAAGGCAAGGTTGATTTCAGTGAACAGATCCGGTTGCAGGGTATTGATGAAGAACAGCGGATCATCCGGTGTTTTTTTACCAAAACCAATTCTTCCCTGCGGATCCATTACGGCAGTTTCGACAACCTGGTGCTTGCATGGGTGATCGATGAAGCAATCACCGGCTGAATGATTATATTTGTTGCATGCGCCCCGATTTCGCCCATAAAATATTTACCGACCAGCGTATCAGCTTCAACCTGCTGATGGAAGCGCTGGCGATGGATAGTTGTTCGTGATCATCCCCGGTCAAACGATTATTCATTCTTTCAAATCAAACATTATGGGAGTTTCCTTAACAGAGAAACAAAACAATACTATCACGGATTTCCTTCCGCTTGAAGGGACGGATTATGTCGAGTTTTATGTAGGCAATGCCAAACAGGCTGCGCATTATTACATGAGTGCATTCGGGTTCCAGGCACTCGCCTATGCGGGTCCGGAAACAGGCCTGCGTGACAGAACCAGTTATGCCATCCGCCAGCACAAACTGACTTTTGTGCTCACTACCGCCCTGCGGCCGGACAACAGCATTTCCGATCACGTATACCGTCACGGCGACGGTGTACATGCGCTGTCACTGCGCGTACAGGATGCGGCTGCGGCCTGGACAGAAACCACCGCACGTGGCGCAAAGTCTTACCTGGAGCCGGTTACGCTGACCGATGACCATGGCGAAGTAGTGATGAGCGGAATCCATACTTACGGTGAAACCATCCATCTTTTTATAGAACGGAAAAATTATACAGGGGCATTCATGCCGGGTTTCCGACCCTGGTCGAATCCGCATTTCCAGCCGGCCGACACCGGGCTGATGTATGTTGACCACTGCGTGGGTAACGTAGACTGGAACCAGATGGAACCCTGGGTGCGGTTTTACCAGGACGTGATGGGCTTTCGCAATATCCTGAGTTTTGATGATGAGGACATTTCCACCGAATACTCGGCACTGATGAGTAAGGTGATGAGCAGCGGCAACGGCTATGTCAAATTCCCCATCAACGAACCGGCCGAAGGAAAGAAGAAATCACAGGTGGAAGAATACCTGGAATTTTATAAAGGGGAAGGCGTGCAGCACGTGGCGCTCGCGACAGCCGACATCGTTAAAACGGTCAGGGAACTGATGGCACGCGGGGTTGAGTTCCTGAAAGTGCCCACCACCTATTATGATGACCTGCTGGAAAGGGTAGGGCAGATCGATGAAGACCTCGAACCACTGAAGGAACTGGGTATCCTGGTGGACCGCGACAATGAAGGATACCTGCTGCAATTATTTTCAAAACCCGTGCAGGACCGGCCAACCCTGTTTTTCGAGATCATCCAGCGGAAGGGTGCACAGAGTTTCGGGAAGGGTAATTTCAAAGCCCTGTTCGAAGCCATTGAACGGGAGCAGGAGGCGAGGGGCAACCTGTAGCTGCGATCAGGGTAAGTTGCATCCAGGCATCGGTTAAAACATCAGGCGGCTCACAGGCCGCCTGATGTTTTTAACAGAACCCAGTTACCATGACTGCCGGCAGCTTAAAACGGAACCTTTATCTTTGCGGGGTCACCAGTTAACAATAAAGACAAATTCAATCCGTTACAGTTGATCATGACCGGTAAAAAAATCCTGTTTACCTTAATTGCTATCCGGCCCAGCCCGGCGCGCTTCGCCAGGCCGGCGGATCCGCTTCTGCTTCTTTTATTGATTACCAGAAAACATTCCTGCGGCCCGATGAATCTTTCCGTCGCAAGGAAGATACCCTGCGCAAACAGTTCGAAGAAAAAAAACTGAAGTGGCCTGCCAACTATATCTATATCCGTTCATTCAAATACGACAGCCAGCTGGAAGTGTGGGTGAAGGATGAACTGGGTGACCCGTTCAAACTTTTCAAGACTTACAAAGTGTGCGCACTTGCCGGTACGCTTGGTCCCAAAAGGATGGAAGGTGACTACCAGGTGCCGGAAGGGTTTTACTACATCAATGAATTTAATCCGAACAGCCAGTATTACCTGTCGCTTGGGTTAAATTACCCCAACCTGTCGGACCGCCTGCTCAGCGATTCACTCCGTCCGGGCAGCGCCATCTACATCCATGGCAGTTGTGTAACAGTCGGGTGCATACCGATCACTGACCAGCAGATCGACGAACTGTACATACTGGCTGCACATGCCCGTAACCAGGGGCAGGAATTCATCCCCGTCCATATATTCCCCATCCGTTTCAATAAACCGAAAAGTGCGGCTTACCTGGCCAACCTGACAAAGGATGATGCCTCACTGAAAAAATTTGCCGCGCAACTGCAGGACGGGTTCGACTACTTTGAAAAATTCCACCAGCTGCCCGTTGTGCTGATCAACGATAAAGGAGATTACCTGGTCAATGACGCCATTGTAAAAAAGGTAGTGGAGAAACCTGTTAAGAAAGACCCGGTGCAGCATCGTACGCGCAACATCACCGGGCTGGTGGACGCAGTACACCAATGGCCCAACTTTCCCGGGGGCGGCAATGCATTTATGGAATACCTGGACAAACTTGGCGACAGCATGGAAGATTTTTTACCCGAAGGGGTGAAGAAAGCATTCGTGCAGCTGGAATTTGTGGTAGACAAAGACGGGGTACCGTGCAACTTCCGCATCCTTCGCGGTGCACAGGATGATGAGTTCAATGATGAACTGATCACGCGGCTGGAAAATATGCCTGTGTGGAAGCCCGCCATCCTGCATGATAAACCCGTTCCGAAAAAGATGGTGCAGACTGTAACGGTGGAACGCAAAAAGGAACCGGTTCAGCAATAAGATCCTCCTGCAATTTTACTGTATTTACCGATCACCCATCCCAGCCGCAACTGCGGCACAAAAACCTGTTCACGCACCGGCTTGTTCACCGATCAGCACCTGCAGTGTTTCCGCCGTCTGTTGTTTCAGCCAGCTTTTTTTACCGGTAGTCAGCCTTTTTTCCGTTGCCTCATCATAATGGCGGATAGTCAGCAACGAGAGGCCGCGTGATACGGTCACATCAAATATGCCCGAAGCATCGAGCGCCAGCTTTTCAATTTTTTCCGGGTGGTCATCCAGTACACACAGCACACCGATCGCGCCGTTCTGCGTCAGGTTGGGCCTTACTTTCAATGTATCGAACAATCGGTACAACTGGGCCAGGTGTTCATCGCCGGCAAATGAATAATCCAGTGTGCTCAGTTCAAGCAGTACCTGGTTTTCTTTCAGCACAATGATCGGTGGAAGTGATTTCAGCCGTTGGTTACTGATTACCGTTCCGGGTAGTGACGGGTCGAGGAAACATTTTACATACAACGGAATGCCCTTATTCTGCAGCGGTTTAATTGTTTTGGGATGGATCACCTGCGCACCATAGTAAGCCATTTCGATTACCTCGCGGTAATTGAGTTCATGGATGGGTTGTGCCTCGGGAAACTTTCGCGGATCGGCATTCATTACACTGGGCACATCTTTCCAGATAGTCTGGCTTTCGGCATTGAGCATATTGGCAAAAACGGCGGCAGTATAATCACTGCCTTCCCGGCCCAGTGTAGTGCTTTCATTTTCATCGGTAGCTCCGATAAAACCCTGCGTAATTACCATCCTGCCCGAGAGGGCGGGCAATACATGCATACGGACCTGCGACAGGCTGTAGTCCCAGTCGATCTTTGCATCGCGGAAATTATTATCCGTCCTGAAGATATCACGCACATCAATCCAGGTGTTTTCGATGCCGGTTTCAGTCAGGTAGTGACTCATGATAGCCGTCGATAACAATTCGCCGGCACAAACTACCTGATCGTAATAATAATCAAAGGCCCGCACCGGTTTATCATGCAGCATCCATTCAACCTCAGTAAAAAAATCTTTCAGCCGCGCTTCGCAGGCAAGGTACTCTGTTACCAACAGGTATTTGGCCGTTTTCAGGTGTTCCTTTTTCACCTGTTCAAATAACAGCAGGGCATCGTCCTGGCGACCTGCAAAAAAAGCTTCGGCCACCTTTTCCAGTGCATTGGTTGTTTTGCCCATTGCAGAAATAACCACCAGCAGGTTTCCCTCAGTAAAGCTGCCAAGGATTTCGCCGGTATTTTTTATGCGCTCAAGACTACTGACCGATGCACCGCCAAACTTGAAAACCTTCATGCTGTGTTTTTACGGGCAAAGATAGGAGCCGGTTACGTGTTATCCTTACACAAATGCCTTTTTGGGACATTCATTCACCTTACTTTTACGGCTACCTAACTGCCTGTTATGAACTACAACCGAAAGATCCTTACACTCGATGAATTCACTATCCAGCAACTGCGCGAAATCCCGCATTCAACCGGCGAATTAAGCAGCCTGCTGCGCGACCTTGGCCTGGCAGCCAAACGGGTGAACGTGGAAGTAAATAAAGCCGGGCTGGTCGATATACTCGGCGATGCGGGCAGCATCAATGTACAGGGTGAGGATGTAAAAAAACTGGATCTCTATGCCAATGACCAGTTCATGGGTGCACTGCGTCATGGCATCAGTTGCGCGGGCATTGCCAGCGAGGAACTCGACGATTTTGTAGCGTTTGATGATGTGGTAAGCAACCAGTCAAAATATGTATGCCTGTTTGATCCGCTCGATGGCAGCGGTAACATAGATGTAAACGTGTCGATCGGTACCATTTTCGGCGTGTACAGGAGGGTAACGGAAAAAGGGAGTCCGGCCACAAAGGCCGACTTCCTGCAGCAGGGCCTTAAACAGGTAGCGGCGGGCTATATCGTTTACGGCTCATCCACCATGCTGGTGTATGCCACACGAAGGGGAGTCAACGGATTCACGCTGGATCCTTCAATCGGGGAATTCACCATGAGTAATCCCGATATTAAATGTCCGCCAGATGGCAACATCTACTCCGTCAACCACGGCCATTTTTTCCGCTATCCAAAAGGTGTGCAGGATTATATCACCCTGTGCCAGAAGAAAGAAAAAGAAAATGGCGGGCCTTACACCCAGCGGTACATAGGCAGCATGGTTTCTGATGTACACCGTAACCTCATCAAGGGTGGTATTTTTATGTACCCGGGCACCACCAACAAACCACAAGGCAAACTCCGTTTGATGTACGAGTGCAACCCGTTTGCTTTCATCCTTGAAGTGGCCGGCGGACGGGCGACCGACGGAACCCGGCGCATTTTAGAAATTGAACCCACCGAACTGCACCAGCGCTCTCCCATGTACATCGGCAGCCGCCACATGATGGATGAGCTGGAAGACTGCCTGTAGCCACCTTTAACAATATTTCTGCATTCGGCGTGCTAATTTTATGGTTCAACGCACCCCTGATGAAAACAGCAATCTTCCTTTTTCCGGCCATTGTCCTGGCTTCGGTTATGTTGACCGATAACACTACCCCGCACGCAGTGGTTTCGCGTCAGGGCATCTCCCCTGCAGTACCTGTGCAACCCGCCTCCGCAACCGCCACAAGCTATGATGCCGCCAATGCCAATGCCGTCGCCAGCCCGGTTACACTTTCCGCATTTGATCCGATGGTGACAGATGTGCTGACTTATACCAATAAGGCCCGCGAAAAGAAAGGGCTGAAGCCGCTGGTTATGAAAGAAGGCTTAAACGATATTGCGCGGGGGCATAGTGAGAATATGGCGTCGGGGAGGGTGCCATTTAGCCATGACGGGTTCAAGGACCGCTATTCGAAAGCAAGGCAGGAGTATACCAACGTTTACAGCTTTGGGGAGAATGTCAGCTTTGGCCCGCACACGGGTCGCGAGGCAGTGGAAGGGTGGATGAAGTCCAAACACCATAAGGACAATATTCTCGGCGATTTTACCAGCATTGGCATTGGTGTGGCCGCCGATAAAAAGGGTACCTGGTATTTCACCCAGGTGTTTTGTAAGGACTAAACCGCGGGGTGCCATTTACCTATTTTAGTGTAAATTGCCGCCGTATGGAACGTAAAAAGATAATCACGGTCCGCGACCTCGTAAAAAATTACGGATCCTTCAATGCGGTCAAGGGTATTTCCTTTGACGTGGAAGAAGGGGAGATTTTCGGATTGCTGGGGCCCAACGGGGCGGGCAAGTCGTCCACCCTGGAGATCATCGAAACACTACGCGAGAAGACCAGCGGCTCCGTAACAGTTGACGGGTTTGACCTTGACCGGCAACCTGGAGAAATCAAAAAGATTATTGGCGTGCAGTTACAGTCGAGCGGTTATTATCCCGGACTAAACCTGCTGCAGCTTATCGAGCTTTTCTGTGGATTATATAACCGTTCGGTCGACGCCAATGCACTGCTCGAAATGGTGAACCTGAAAGACAAAGCCAAAGCAAAGTTCAAGGACCTGAGCGGTGGTCAGAAGCAACGTTTTTCGGTTGCCACCACCCTGATCAACCAGCCGAGGATCATCTTCCTTGATGAACCTACCACCGGTCTGGATCCGCAGGCGAGGAGAAGCCTGTGGGAACTGATCCGCAATATCCGCGACCGCGGCACTACCATCATTATTACCACGCACTACATGGATGAAGCGGAGTACCTCTGCGATCACATCGCCATTATCGATGCTGGTAAGATTGTTGCCCTTGATACACCCGACCATATGATCGACCAGCTGGTGGCTACCGGATTTGAACGACCAAAAGAAGTGAAGAAGGCCAACCTCGAAGATGTGTTTATCCATCTTACCGGTCATTCACTGAGGGAAGACTGATCCATTGCACAACCCTGAATTTTAAACCATGAGTGTCCAGAATAAATTAAAAGAATTTATGAATAACAAGATCGACGCACAGAAAAGCGCGGGTACCGCGTTCCTCAACATCAACAAGGACAAACCAGGGGTGACTGTGTTACCTGAAGGCATCCAGTATGAAGTAGTGAAAGAGGGTACCGGACCCAAACCAAAGATCTCCGATAAAATCAAGGCCCATTATAAAGGCGAACTGCTCGACGGGAAAGAATTCGACAGCTCCTTCAAACGGAACCAGCCGTTCAGTGCGCCGCTGACCGCGCTGATCAAGGGATGGCAGGTCGCAATTCCGCTGATGAATACCGGCAGTCACTGGCGGCTGTGGATCCCTTCTGACCTCGCTTACGGCGACAGGGGTGCAGGTGCCGATATCCCGGGTGGAGCAACCCTGATGTTTGAAGTCGAATTACTGGAGATCCTGTAACAAATATTTACTGAATGCCAACCTCAGACCCCCGTTATCCGATTGGTGAGTTTGAACCACAGCCGTTTTCCATTCCCACAAAAGTGGAATGGCTGGCGGACCTGAAGTTCCTTCCGCTGGCGCTGGAAAATGCCATACTGAACCTGAATGAGGATCAGTTGCATACTCCTTACCGCGACGGGGGCTGGACGGTGCACCAGCTGATCCACCATGTGGCCGACAGCCACATGAATGCCTACATCCGGTTCAAACTCGCGTTGACGGAGGATAACCCAACCATAAAAACATATGAGGAACAGCTTTGGGCCGAGATGAATGATGTGGTCAAACTGCCCGTCAATATTTCGCTCACGCTGCTTCATGCGTTACACGCACGCTGGTATGAAGCGTTGAAATACGTCAGTGATGACGACTGGAATAACCGTACCGTTTTCCATCCGGGACAAAAGAAAGTGGTTCGCCTGTGGAGCCTGCTCGGCACCTATGCCTGGCATGGCAAACACCACGTGGCCCATATTGCAGCCCTTCGCGAAAGGAATGGCTGGTAACGGTTTGCTGCCATCATTCTTTTAATTCACATTATGAACTGGAAAATACTTTCCTCCGAATACCTGTTCCATGACCTCTGGTTTAAAGTGCGCAAGGACAAATGCATAACACCCGGGGGTAAAATAGTTGACCCATATTACGTTTATGAATTCCCGCAATGGGTAGCAGCTGTTGCACTCACGGAAGACAACCAGGTGATCATGGAAGTGCAGTACCGGCACGGGCTTGGGGAAACAGGCATAGAAATTCCGGGGGGCTGCGTGGATGATACCGATGTCGATTATGAAGCGGCTATCCGTCGTGAACTGCAGGAAGAAACAGGTTACACTTTCGATTCGGTTGAATTGCTCGGCACCACATCGGCCAACCCCTCCACCAATTCCAACCTGATGCATATGTTTTTGGCCAGGGGTGGTAAAAAAACAACGCACCAGCAGCTGGATGCAAACGAGGAAATTGAGGTGAAGTTGGTGAGTATCGGGGAACTGAAAGAGTTGCTCAGGTCAAATAAAATTGCGCAGTCGATGCATGTTACCTGCATCCTGTATGCATTGGAAAAACTGGGAGAACTGAAGTACTGATTCGGTAGGACGCCCAATTTCAGGCATCCACTTCGGCTACCAGGAAAATACTTCCGCAAACCAGGATCATATCCCGTGGCGAAGCCGCTTCCCGCGCTGCTTTGATGGCTTCATTGACATTTTCATATACTTCGCCGGTCAACCCGGCTGCCATAGCTTCCGATTTTAATTCAGCTGCGTTTTTTGCACGGGGAATATGGGCCTGCGTAAAATAATAACGCGCATTTTTGGGTAACAGTGCCAGCAGTTTGGTGATCTCCTTGTCATTGACCATTCCTGTTACCAGGTGCAGCTGGTCATGCCGGGTTACCTCTACCTGTTCAAGTACCTGGGTAATGCCTTCGATGTTGTGGGCCACATCCAGCACCAGCAGCGGGTCCTGCCCAATGATCTCCCAGCGTCCGTGCAAACCGGTCATCTTTTTAACGGCAGACAACGCCTCACGGATTTTTGACTCTTCAATCATCCATCCGTTTTTTCGCAGCACATCTGTTGCAGCCAGCACAGTCACCAGGTTTTTTAACTGGTAAATGCCAGGCAGGTCGAGTTCATAATGGTGATGGTCTGTTTCGTTTTTCTTTGCCACCTGCACATCCAGTCTGCGGCCGGTCCATTTCCATTCCATGACTTCCATCTGCTGTGACGCAAAAATGAGGGGTGACGAAAGATCGGCCGCGCGTTTTTCAAAGACCGGTTTTGTTTCGGGCAGGCTTTCGCCAACAACTACGGGCACCTGCGGTTTAATGATACCTGCTTTTTCGAAAGCTATTTTTTCAAGGGTATTACCCAGCAGGTTCATATGATCCCAACCAATATTGGTGATAACGGAAAGGATGGGAGTGATGATATTGGTGCTGTCGAGACGCCCGCCCAGTCCGGTTTCTATAATGGCGATATCGACCTTCTGTTCGCGGAAGTATTCAAACGCCATGGCTACGCTGATCTCGAAAAAACTCGGATCCAGCTGATCAATCAGCCCGTTGATTTTTTCGGTAAAGCCAACCACAAATTCTTCCCCGCAAAGCTGTCCGTTTACCCTGATCCGTTCGCGGAAGTCGTGCAGGTGAGGGGAGGTGTGTAATCCGACCCGGTAACCGGCAGTCTGCAGAATGGCAGCCAGCATGTGGCTGCAGGAGCCCTTGCCATTTGTTCCGGCAACATGTATCGATTTAAACTGGTTCTGCGGATCACCAAGTGCCGTACATAACACGCGGATATTATCAAGGTCTTCCTTGTAGGCAGCAGCACCGATGCGACTGTACATCGGCAGGCGGGCAAAAAGGTAATCGATTGTTTGCTGGTAATTCATATTGTCGGGTTACTCCAGAGACGGTAAAGAAATAAAATAATAGCTGCAATCAGGAGGATTGAACCGGTCCAGAATAAAGCAATGCTGCCGGGCCAATGCATAATCCTCATCAGCCCGCCAACAGTGCGGATAACAACCCCAATGAGGAAAAGGCTGACCGGCGTTCGATACTGTGTGAGTTTACCCAAACGATTCAATTTTGAGCAATGACTGGTAGATACGCAGGTTTTCTTCATCAAAACAAACAAACACCACTTCCATATGCGGGTGATCGGCAAGGAAGCCGGAGACCGCTTCCACAGCTACTTCCGCCGCTTGTGTTTTCGGATATCCATACACGCCGGTGCTGATGTTAGGGAATAAGATGCGGGTGACCTGGTTGCCGGCAGCAAGTTCCAGGCTGTTGGTATAACAGAGCCGGAGTTTGGCCGGTTCGCCTTTCTGCCCACCGTTCCAGACAGGTCCAACGGTGTGGATGACATATTTTGCCGGAAGTTTCCCGGCCGTTGTAATCACTGCTTCACCGGTTTTGCAACCACCCTGTCGCGCTACAATGGCGCGGCACGCCTCCAGGATTGCTGGTCCGCCGGCGCGATGGATGGCGCCATCTACACCGCCACCCCCGAGCAGGGACGTGTTTGCTGCGTTTACAATCGCGTCAGCCGGAATGCGATCAAGGGTTCCGTGAATTCGACATAGCCATATGATTGGCGAATCTCCGTGGCGTGTTGCCAGCGCTGCTCTCCGGTACTGTAGGCACTTGCGGTATCCGGCGCCTCAATACGCAACTGCTTCGCGAGGGTCCACAGTACGGACTGAAGCAC
>SDZZ01000667.1 GCA_004173255.1 Chitinophagaceae bacterium
ATCATTGGGCCAGGCCACGGATAAAACACGCGCAGGCTTCCATTCCTTTTTTATTTCGGTGGCCATCCGCGACAGTGAAACAATATCTTCCGGCGCTTTCAGCACACTCTTCCAGGCATAGTCTTCCAATATTTCCATTTCCTTCGCAGGCATGCCCCTTAGTAGATTGGCAGGCTTTTCAATAAAAGCATTCTTCAGGTCTTTGATGGCCAGGTGATGCGACACGCGGCACTCCCGGCAATACCGGATGGTTGAAAGCGATTCCATGTCATTCAATTATCCTCTAAACCTACTCTTTTAAAATGGCTTACACAATACGACAGATGAGTTATACCTCCTGTTTTTTGCGGAACGTCGGGCATCGTAATTTCTAAAGGGCATCGTCCCGCTTTCCATTATAAGCTGCTGTTGGTTGCAGTAGGTATTACCGCAGTGGTGGTCGCACAGCAGGCTTTCCATTTCAATCGGGCGTAAAGAATGAAGTCGCGCTTCCATTGGATCAATCCCCCGATTGCTTATTTTTATACATCAATCACACGCCATGAAAATTTTCCGTCTTTTGTTGCTCGGCATGTATTCTTTAAAAGCCTTTGGCCAGAACGATCCCAAAACGGATTGGCCGAACCTTGGTAAATATGCTGCCGAAAATGCCCGGTTGCCCGCACCAGGAAAACATGAAAAACGTGTCGTGTTCATGGGCAATTCTATCACGGAATTCTGGTCGAAATTTGACAGCAGTTTTTTTGCGGGCAAGCCCTATATCAACCGCGGCATTTCCGGGCAGAGCAGTCCGCAGATGCTGCTGCGCTTCCGGCAGGATGTGTCAACCTCAAGCCAACCGTCGTGGTGATTGCAGCTGGTATCAATGATATTGCGGAGAACAATGGCCCTATCACACTCGGGAACATCCTGGCAAACATTCAATCGATGGTGGACCTGGCACATGCCAATAAAATAAAAGTGGTGCTTTGTGCAGTAACGCCTGCTGACTCTTTCTGGTGGCGCCCGGCACTGAAGCCAGCCGAAAAGATTGTAGCGTTCAACCAACTACTCTCGGCTTACGCAAAAGAAAAGCAACTGGTTTACGTGGATTATTTTTCTGCATTGGTAGGCGAAAACAATGCCATCGATAAGCGCTACTCCGATGATGCCATTCATCCCAACCTCGCCGGTTACCGGGTGATGGAACCGCTGGTGGAAAAAGCCATTGCACAAGCAACAGTACGTTGAAAGTTCAGCGCTTAAAGCATTTATTTCTGCATTCAAACAGTATGGAATGGAATTACAGCAGCACAGTTTCCTGGCCGCGACATCACAAAATGATGATCCGAATTTTAAAAATGCAACCATCTATATTGCCACTTACAATGATGATGGCGCGATGGGTTTCGTGATCAATCAGCCATTTTTAAAACCGCTGAATGCCCTGGCTGAATTTGCGGACAGTCCTGCATTTCCCTTGTACGACGGTGGGCCGGTAGATAAGGAACATTTGTATTTTATCCATCGCCGCGCAGATCTTATTCCCGGCGGAGACCATATCAGCGGGGACTATTACCTCGGTGGCGATTTCAGCCGGGCGGTCAGCGGCATCAATGATCAATCTATCAGCCAGCAAGACATCAAAATATTCGTCGGATACTGCGGCTGGGACAAGGGAGAGCTGGAAGCAGAAATTGCCGGCGGCGATTGGGTATTGGTGGAAGGAGGGTTGTGATCGTTGCGGGACGTCTTAGATCGTTGCGGAACGTTTCTTGTCGTTGCGGGACGTCTTAGATCGTTGCGGGACGTTTCTTGTCGTTTCTTATCGTTTCTTATCGTTTCTTATCGTTTCTTATCGTTGAGGAGCTTGCTGCATCCCGAACCAGTGCGAAGTACTAACA
>SDZZ01000179.1 GCA_004173255.1 Chitinophagaceae bacterium
GCCTGGGCTGTGCGGTATATGCTTTTTGCCTACGGCAACGCAGGTGAGCTCAGTTTCATGCTGCTCATTGGTATTGCATTGCATGGTATCTGTTATGACTTCTTTTTTGTATCGGGTCAGATCTATACCAACTCAAAAGCCGGCGACCGCTATAAAAGTTCAGCGCAGGGGTTGATTACCCTGGCAACCTACGGGGTCGGAATGCTGATCGGTTTCAAGATTGCGGGCATGATCACCGATGCATACACCTCCGCCGATGGTGCGCATGATTACCGCATGATCTGGTCAATTCCTGCTGCCATTGCCGCTGTGGTATTTGTCCTTTTCCTGGTAACATTCAAGGATGAAAAAAAACCCGTCACCCTTCCTTAAAAACTGTATTGCCCGATGGAAAAAAAATCTTCAAGGAGAAATGTCCTCAAACAACTGGCGGGTTCAGCCCTGCTGATGGGGGCTGCTCCGATGGCCGGTATCGCCGGCACACCAGATGAACAAACAGGTGACGATAAAAAATACAAATTGAAGGGGAATATCAACCATTCCGTATGCCGGTGGACTACCACCTACATGACGCTGGAAGAGCAGTGTGTGCTGATGAAGGAAATGGGTCTCAAAGCCATTGACCTGCTCAAACCGGATGAATGGCCGGTCATAAAAAAGTACGGACTGGAATGTTCCATGTGTTACATCAAAGGTGAGGTAAGCCTGACAAAGGGATTTAACGATCCTGCCAATCACGCATTGCTGATAAAGGAATACCTCGAGGCCATTCCGCTGGTAGCTGATGCAGGATATAAAAACCTGATCTGTTTCAGTGGCAACCGCAACGGCATGGATGATGTGACCGGCCTGGACAATTGTATAACCGGACTGAAACAGATTATGCCACTGGCCGAAAAGCATGGGGTGATTATCCAGATGGAGCTGTTCAACAGCCGGGTTGACCACAAAGATTATATGGCCGATAAAAGCGACTGGGGGGTTGAACTCTGCAAAAAACTCGGATCGCCCAATTTTAAATTGCTGTATGATATTTACCATATGCAGGTAAACGAAGGTGATATCATTCACCGCATCCGGGAAAATCACCAGTACTTCGGGCACTATCATGTGGCCGGTGTGCCGGGCCGGCACGAGCCCGACCTGTCGCAGGAACTCTACTACCCTGCCGTAATGCAGGCCATCGTGGAAACGGGCTTCAAGGGTTATGTTGCGCAGGAATTCATTTTCACCGGTAAAACCAGTTCGGCAAAAACAAAGGCTCTCCGCGATGCGGTGAAATTTTGCGATGTATAAATGCGTCTTCTTTTCCGGGTACCACATTCCCGTTAAAAAAACGCACAACGAAACACTTCTAACACTTAAACACTTCTCATGGCAGACAAAAATTATTACGATGCAATCGTAATTGGCTCCGGAATCAGTGGCGGATGGGCAGCGAAGGAACTGACAGAAAAAGGACTGTCAGTGATCATGCTGGAACGTGGCCGCAATATCGAGCACGTAAAAGATTATGTGAACGCGCAGAAAGACCTCTGGGAATTCCCGCACCGTGGCCAGCGTACACAGCAGATGATCCAGGATTACCCGGTACTGAAAAGGGATTACCCGCTGAATGAAACCGTGCTGGACATGTGGGTGAAAGACAAGGAATGCCCGTACACGGAAACAAAACCGTTTTCCTGGTTCAGGGGTTATCATGTGGGTGGCCGTTCACTCACTTGGGGTCGCCAGAGTTACCGCCTGAATCCGGCCGACTTTGAAGCCAATGCAAAGGAAGGTATCGGTACCGACTGGCCAATCCGTTATGAAGACCTTGCACCATGGTACAGCCATGCAGAGAAGTTTGCAGGCATCCAGGGCAACCGCGACGGGCTGAGCGTACTGCCCGACGGTGAATACCTTCCGGCGATGGATATGAACGTAGTGGAGATAGATGTGGCGAAAAGGATCAAGGATCATTATAAAGGTAGCCGGCAAATGATCATGGGCCGCAGTGCCAATATCACCCAGCCGAAACCGGAGCAGAACAGGCTGAATTGCCAGTACCGTGACCGTTGCTGGAGAGGTTGCCCGTATGGGGCGTACTTCAGCACCCAATCTGCCACACTGCCCGCGGCAATGGCAACGAAAAAACTCACGCTCCGCCCGTTTTCCATCGTTACAAAAATCCTGTACGACAAGGATAAAAAACGCGCAACCGGTGTGGAAGTTCTCGATGCCGAAACAAACCAGACCGTGGTGTACACTTCCAAAATTGTGTTTGTGAATGCATCCGCATTCAACTCCACCTGGGTACTGATGAATAGTGCTACTGATATCTGGCCTGATGGGCTGGGCAGCAGCAGCGGCCAGCTTGGACACAATGTAATGGACCACCACTTCCGTCTCGGTGCTTCCGGACGGGCAGAAGGGTACGATGATAAATATGTATACGGACGCCGGCCATCAGGAATCTACATCCCTCGTTTCCGGAACTGGGATGGTGACAAACGCGATTATGTACGCGGGTTCGGTTACCAGGGTTCAGCAAGCCGCAGCAAATGGTCGCGCGATGTGGCAGAGTTCAGTGTAGGTGCTGAACTGAAAGATGCCCTCAGCGAACCAGGTGGCTGGAGCGTTGGCATCACGGCCTTTGGCGAAATGCTTCCGTATCATGAAAACAGGATTTCCCTGAATAAGGATAAAAAAGACAAGTGGGGTTTACCTGTGCTGAATATGGATGTGGAGATCAAGGAAAATGAGAAGAAAATGCGCGTCGACATGATGGCGGATGCCAAGGAGATGCTGGAAGCAGCCGGCCTGAAAGACGTCAACACGTTCGACGGTGGATACGAAGTAGGAATGGGAATCCATGAAATGGGTACGGCCCGTATGGGTCGCGATCCGAAAAGTTCGGTACTGAACGGCCACAACCAGGTTTGGGATGCACCGAATGTATTTATGACCGATGGTGCGGCCATGGCTTCGGCATCCTGTGTAAACCCGTCGCTGACCTATATGGCCATGACTGCACGGGCCGCTGATTACGCCGTATCTGAATTAAAGAAAATGAATCTCTAAACCTTGTTCGTTTTATCCCGGCAACGGGTATATAAATAAAAAAATATGGAACGCAGAGAACTCTTGAAATTAATAACCCTCGTAACCGGCGGCGCGCTGATCGGTGGTGAGCTTTTCCTGTCAGGTTGTAAAAACGAACCGGAGATGGGTGGTGCCGCCTTCAATGACCAGGACATCGCCTTCCTGGACGAAGCGGGTGAAACCATTATGCCGAAAACAAAAACGCCCGGCGCCAAAGAGGCGAAGATCGGCGCGTTTATGCAGGTAATGGTAAATGACTGTTATACCAAGGAAGACCAGAAAATTTTCCATGAAGGCATTGGTAAACTGGACAAGGCTACCAAAGACAAATACAAGGTGTCCTTCATGGAAGCCACTCCGGAACAGCGGAAAGAGCTGTTCACGGCATTGGATAAGGAAGCAAGGGAGTACGCAGGCAAGAAATCGGAATTTGACCGTGAACAGTCAGCCAAGGCAAACGAAGCCAAACAGAAAGGTGAAACATATGAGAAGAAGACAATGGATCCCCATTACTTCACCATGCTCAAACAGCTGACCCTGCTTGGTTTCTTTACCTCAAAAACCGGCGCCACCGAGACCCTCCGTCACGTAGCCGTACCGGCACGTTTTGATGGAAACTTCCCTTACAAAAAAGGGGACCGGGCATTTTTTGAATAGTTTTTTTTCATCCTGAAAACAGTCATATGAATCAGTATAACAGAAGGGCATTTATAAAACTGGGCGGCGGCTTTGCAGCAGCAATGGCACTGGCACCAATGGCCTGCAAGTCCGGATCTAAACTGGGCAGCAAGAGAGCACTGGATAATTTTGGCCTGCAGCTTTACACCCTGCGCGATGACCTGCCCAAGGATCCGAAGGGCGTACTTAAACAGGTGGCCTCTTTCGGCTACAAACAGGTTGAAGGTTACGAAGGGCCACAGGGCATGTTCTGGGGTATGGGGAATACCGGATTCAAGCAGTACATGGATGACCTGGGCATGACCTTCGTATCCAGCCACTGCGATATCTACAAAAACTTTGAACAGAAAGCGGCCGATGCTGCCGCGATCGGGATGAAATACCTGATTTGCCCGTACAAAGGCCCGCAGAAAACGCTGGACGACTACAAGAAGTTTGCCGACGATCTCAACCAGAAAGGCCAGGTATGTAAACAGAACGGAATCCGTTTTGCCTATCACAACCATGATTACACGTTCAAACCATTGGACGGCCAGATGCCCCAGGATATACTGATGGCCAATACCGACAAGGACAGCGTTGACTATGAAATGGACATTTACTGGGTGGTGGCCGCAGGCCAGGATCCGGAAGCCTGGTTCAACAAATACAAGAACCGTTTCCGCCTGTGTCACGTGAAAGACCGCACCAGAGGTGCCGTTGAAGCAGCTGATTCAACGACACTTGGTCAGGGATCGATTGATTACTCAAAAATCCTGACTACGGCAAAAGCCAACGGCATGGACTATTATATCGTGGAACAGGAAAAGTATACCGGCACCACACCACTTAAAGCAGTGGAAGACGATGCCGCCTATATGAAAAAACTGGTATTCTGATAATTAGGGTGTACGGGCAGACATGACTTAACAGGTTCATGATGTGTACAAGCGGGTGTTAACCGGCAAGTTCCGCAAGTGCCTGCAGCAGGTTTGCCCCATGGCTGATTTTTTCTGCAAATGGTTTCATATTGTATTGCATCAACCTATAGCTCTCCTCCGGGAGAGCTTTTATTTTGCCCGGTATAGAACGCAGGTCATCGACTGCAAAACCAATACCTGCATCCACTATAAACCCCGCACAGGCCGCCGAGGAATGGATGATCACCGGAAGTCCGGCCACGATGTACAGGGAAAGTTTGTGCTGGCTGATCAGTGACATGTAATGGCCCAGACTGCCTGCCGGTGCGGCAATACTATCGCCATCCCACACCAGGCCGAACGAGCCTTCCAGCAACATGGGCAATGCGGCCGGGGCAAACGACCCCTTGTAACTGACATTCACCAGTGCGGCAATTCCTGCTGCCGGTCCAGGCCCATACAGGTTGAATTGAAGGTGTTCCAACCCTGCAGCATGCAGGTGAACCAGGAAACCACTTTTGGCAAGGTTCCCGGCAAAAACCAGTGTGCTGGTTTTAATGCGGTCTTCCCCGATGGGTTTTACCAGGAAATCAAAAAGCCCCAGAGCTGACACTCTTGCGCCTGGGAACCGCTCCAGAAGCCACTTTCGCATCATACTGTTATGTACCACAAATGCGTCACAACGTTTCAGGAACCGGAGCTCCTTCCGAAGCAGGTTGTCATCCCCATCTTTCACACCATCAATATCCGCAAGGATACAGATGATCCGGATCCGTTTTATAGCAAGCAGCCCGATCATCAGCCTGTACATGCGTGCAAAAACGGGATGGATAAACACAACCGTGCTGCCAGCCTCCAGTGAAAGGATATAACCAGCCAGCGACCGTACCCTTGAAAAAAATGTAAATGCACGAACTGAACCACGATCCGGCAGGGAGATCATTTTGTAACCGTGGGTCTCCAGGATTTTTTCGATATCCGTATACCCTACCCCACCGTGTTCGTACACCTCATCACTGTATTGCCTGATATAATACAGTGGCCCGTTCATATGCCGGTGGATTGAAAAGCAGTTTCCCCGCGGACGATCCGCCTGACGCGCATGACCAGTTCATTTTTCATTACGATTAACGCAAGCAGGTAGACCAGGATACAGCAAACGATGATCAGGCCAAGACCGATTGGCCCTGCGGGAAAGACGGGGCGCAGGTAAAGTGCCAGGGGAATGAACAACAGGGATCCGGTGATGGCATGGACAAACACCAACGGCTTCATCTTTACCAGCGGGAAATACCGGCGAACAGAGACGAGGTTGAGCAGCAGCAGGGTGATTTCCGTCAGCAGCAATGCGATGCATGCACCGAGCGACTGATACATGGATGTAAGCCAGGTGGCAGACAAAACAAACACCACACTGTAGATCACCAGGTTTTTCAATACGGCTTTCTCGTGATGCTGCGCAATGAGTACGGGGTTGCTGAGGAACAGGCTTACCCCTTTGACCAGCGGGAACAAAGCCAGCACTTTCAGGTTGATAGTTGTGGCCATGAACTTGCCCCCAAAAAAAACGGCGGCCAGTTCATCTGCAACCAGGTAGAGGCCCATCCCCATCGGTACGGCCAGCAAAATAATAAACTGGCTGTTAAGGGTTAGTTTCTGCAGCAGTTGCTCATATTTCATTTCAGAAGAAAGGGATACAATCCGCGGAAAGAACACCAGGAAGGAATCAGTCAGTATGGTACTGCCGATCCTGACCATCTTTACCGAAAAACTGTAAATACCCACTACTGCCGCAGTGCTTACCAGTCCAACCAGCACGTTATCCAGTACCAGGGGTACGCTATAAAATAAACTGATGAGATAGGTAACCCACACATATCGCAGATGCTGTTGCCACGCCACCTTACGGAAGGAAAAATGGATTTCGCGGAACATGGCTATATTATTCCAGATGCAGGTCAGCATGGCCGCGCCGACGATCACCGCATAGTAGAGATAATAGTCTGCCGTTTCCTTTACCAGCAGGAAGATGGAGGCCAGGCCGAGCAACCGAACCGTTATCGATCGAAGGGCAATGAAGCCGAACTGCTCACGGCCCATGAAATACCATTCGCAGGCGAAGAAATTTACCAGGAAAAAAGAAAGCGAAAACAACACAAGCCGGGGATCACCAATACGCTGCCACAATACCACAATGCAGATTACATAAAAAACAAGAGTTACCAGCGACGAGATAATATGCAGGGTGAGGAGTTGGGGAACCAAGATATTTAACCGCACCGGGTCGTTCTGGCATTTAGCCACCTCCCGGATTCCATAAGTAGTAATGCCGAGTTCGGCAATGATGACAAAATAGTAAGTGAACGAATCGATAAATCCCACCTGCCCTATCCCCGACGGATCCAGGACGCGCGAAACATACGGGATCGACAGGAGTGGCAACAGCAGCTGGCTGCAGGATAGAAGGAAATTGTATGCGAGATTGCGTTTTATACCAGCCACAATAAAAACCGCAATTGAACGGTGTTACAAACATACTATAAAGTTTAACTTTACCCGGCATGAAGCATAAATATCAGCAAGCCGCATTGTGAGACTGGCCATCATCGATACCGAACATTTTGAAGTGCTGTACACACTGCTTCGTCTTTCAACCGGCGATCAGATGATGGCCGGTGCGCAGGTACAGGTATACACTACGGAAAGCAACGCGCAGCAGCTCCGGTCACTGCCTGGCATGGATCATCCGATGATTGACTGGATACTGAAGACTAAAAAGGAATCGGCCACCGGTTTTGCCATGCGGGTGGTCAGGCTGATCCGGAAGAACCCGGCAGATGTACTCTGGTTGTCAACAGTCGCCGATAACCACCTGCTATATGCGAGGCTGCTGGACGGTAAAAATGCACCGAGGTCCATCCTCAGTTTACACAACGTGAATGGCTATTTTGATTATAAGGTGTCCTTCAGTATTAAACGACTGTTGAGATTTACCGGTAAAAAAAGCCTGCTGAAGAAAGCGCAGGTGCTCCACGTATTATCCAATGGTGTGGCACAATACCTTCGCAGCCGGCTGTTAAAAACCGCGTTGCAGGATAAGGTCGTCCATGTTTTACCAGGGGCTTTTTTTGAACCTGGTATCTTCCCATCAACCGAATACAAAACCGGCGAAAAATTAAGGATTGTTATACCCGGCTCAATCGATGACCGCAGGAGAAGTTATAACCAGGTCTTCTCGCTGCTCGACAAAATCAACCAGCAGAAACTGCCGGCAGAGATCATACTGCTCGGGTCTTTCCAGGAAGAACATTCCGGATCAACCCGGGATAAAGTGCGCAAATACCAGTTGCTGTACAACAACCTGAAAAGTTTTGAGGGACCTGAGGTTGACCAGCCGCTGTTCGACGCGCAACTGGCAGCCGCCCATTTTATCTGGATGCCTTCCATGCGTGATGCAGTCATCCAGGATGATGTGCTGGAAAGTTACGGAGTCAGCATCAGTTCGGGTAACAACGGCGATATCATCCGCTTTGCGAAACCTTTTATAGCACCCGTTTTCCTGAGGTTCGACGATGGGTTTGAGCCATCCTGTTTCCGGTATGAGAAAACATCGGCGATAGCCGGCATGATCAGCAACCTCACTCCCGCTTCTTACCAGTTGAAGGCCGCACTGGCTGAAAAACTTTCCATGACATACCGGCTGGATGACCTGTTGCCCTCATTCCGTTCATTACTTGCACTGGCGGACCAGTAAACATTTTTTCTGTGTCGCCAACTGCTGGATAAAAAAAACCGGAAGCCTGATGGCTCCCGGTGACTTCATTTCTGTGTTAGTTTCCAAGTGTGCCCGTTGGGCCCGATCATGCCTTTAACGCCTTGATGATCGCGATGAATTCAGCCGGCACCAGCGATGCACCACCGACAAGTCCGCCATCCACATCAGGGCTGGCAAACAGTTCCACGGCATTGGCTGCTTTCACGCTTCCGCCATAGAGGATCGGTATTTCGTTGGCAACAGTCTCGCTGTACTTTTTGGCGAGTACTGAGCGCAGATAAGCATGCATTTCCTGGGCCTGACCGGTGGAAGCAGTACGACCTGAACCAATGGCCCAGATT
>SDZZ01000180.1 GCA_004173255.1 Chitinophagaceae bacterium
CGTAATTGACTTCAGCTCCAGCAGCTGAACCTTCCGGTGGTTTCAATCACACCCGAAGAAGCCGGGGGCCATTTTGGTTGGTTCGCCCAGATGGCTGCCATCGATTGTCCCGCCTCCAGCAAATGGACAAGCGAACAACTTGACTGGCATCCTACCCATTCAACTTTACTTGCTGATATTAAAAGCGGCATTTATACGAAGTGATCTTATGAAAATTATTGTAGTGAGTTACAACGGAAAGATCAGCGTGCCGCCGGCGGGAGCCCTGACCGGCGAGGAGTTTGCGCGTGTGTATCACAATAAAGACCGAAATTGAAACCAGTTATGAACAACCAGCATCACTTCCGGTTTTCTTCCATCACGGAGTATCATCGCGCAGCGGGGTTACCCGATCCTGCCCATCCGCTGGTCAGCCTGGTACACATGTCGGACCTGGCCCAACCTCTGGCCGACGGCTCGTACAGCATCATCTACGATTTTTATTCCATCGCGATGAAAAGGGTGAAGCATGCCAAATTTAAATACGGCCAGCAGGCCAGTGACTTTGACGGGGGAGTGTTATTCTTTATGTCACCCGGCCAGGTGTTTGGGGTTGAAATCGAAAAAGGGGAGATGATGCCAAGGCCTGAGGGATGGTTTATCCTGATCCACCCGGATTTTTTATGGAATACTTCGCTCGCCAAAACGATCAAACAGTATGAGTTCTTCCACTACGCCGTAAATGAGGCCCTCTACCTGTCGGACAAGGAAGAAGCCCTGCTCAACAGCATTGCACAAAACATCGAACAGGAGTATAACGCAACTATCGACCGGTTCAGCCAGAATGTGATCATCGCGCAACTTGAACTGCTGCTCACGTATTCCGAACGGTTTTACCAGAGGCAGTTTATTACACGGAAAATCGGCAGCCATGAAATCTTAATCAAACTGGAAGAATTACTCGATGGCTACATCAGCAGCGGACAACTTGCCGTAAAAGGCTTGCCCAGCGTGGCTTTCATTGCTGAAAGCCTGAACATTTCGCCGGGTTACCTGAGTGGCCTGTTGAAGTCCCTTACGGGCATGAATACCCAGCAGCACCTGCATAACAAACTGATTGAACTGGCAAAGGAAAAACTGTCAACTACCAGTTTGTCCATCAGTGAAATTGCATACGAACTTGGGTTTGAACACCTGCAATCGTTCAGCAAGATGTTCAAGACGAAGACCAGCCTGTCGCCGCTTGAGTTCCGTCAGTCATTTAATTGAGGCGTGTTTGCGTTCACGGGGCTTGACGACCTGACGAAAAACATCGGTTTCCGCCAGCCGTATACTCCTCCATAAGCCTTATTTTGTCAGTAGTTGTGGAGGAGTATATTTTTCTATACCCCTTCACAAATGGATCAATCAGGTGTTAGTTGCTGCAATTACCATCGATAATATTCTGTGCGGTTGGGTTGAAGCCGTTGCCGGTTACGCGGTAAACACCGGTATTGCCGCCTCCCCTCACCAGTTTTGTGATGCCGCACAGGTTTTTGAGCAGGGCATTATCGCTGATGCTGATTCCATTGATCGTTCCGGCCACGTTAGCCAGCCCGTCCACGTTGGCTAGTTTTCCATTCTGGCTGATTGTAATGCTGGCTTTCATGTTCGTGACTTTCTCAAGCCCCTGCAGGTTGACCAGTGCCGGGTTGCGGACAATATAAACCCCGGAGGTACTTGTCAGTGAGGTCAGGCCGCTCAATGATGTAAGCTGTGCGTTATCCTGGATATAAATAAGCCTGCTTTCACTTGACCCTGCTGAAGATAATTTGCCAAGTCCTGACAGGCCGCTCAATCCGGTGGTTGATATGCGGATATCCTGTCCAACGCTTTCGAGGTTGGCGAACCCGGAAATATCGGTGAGGTTTTTTCCCCCGATGTTAAACGTTGCGCCGATGGTTCTGAGGGTTTTGAAGCCTTTGATCGCATTCAATGGCCCATCGTAGCCAACCAGCTGGTCGCCCGAACCTGCGGCGGGTTCCAACGAAAGCGAAAACTTCACATTGGTCAGTTTATTAAACCCGTTAATTGTTTTCAGTTTGAGGCTGGCGCCCGGAATGTTTGCATTTGAAATGACCATGTCGAGATTGACTGTTTCAAGATTGGCGAACCCATCGAGGTTGGTAACCGCAGGGAGGTTTTCAATCACCAGCCTGCCCACGGTTTTCAAAGCCGGAAGGTCAAATGCTGCCAGGGCCTGCGTAGTCTCAAATCCGCCATGGATCTCAAACGCATTGGTTATTGTTTCCAGCGCATTCATGTTCAGCGTAGCCAGTTTTATATTGTGCGTTAAGTTCACCGATGATGCTTCCCTGAATGCGGGCAGGGTAAAGGAAGTGAGCTCGCCATTTTCCCTGCAATCGATATTTCCTTTTTGAAAAACAGGGAAGGCCGCTGTTTTCAACGCCTTGTTGGTGCCGATGCTCAGGCCGCCGGTAGTCTTCAACTTGTTGGATATAGCGGTTATATCTGTCAGCGCATCATTCCTGGTGATATAGACCCAATCGGGCATATCGGCCGGTATGTTGATTCCATTGAGACTGGTAAGTTTTATATTCTGGTCTATTGTAATCCTGCCGGTGCAGACAATATTTTTCATTCCGCTTACTGAAACAAGGTTTGGATTATCGGTGAGCGTGAGTCCCCAGCTGCCGAGGGTACCGCTTGCATTGGTAAACACATCCAGGTTCTCCAGCAGGGTGTTTACGATTTCGATATTCCCGCATTTGTCGACCGATTTCAGGTTAGGAATGGAGATTGTTCGTAGCACCGGATTGCCGGTAATGCTGATGTTATCGTTTCCAAGGGGACTGATATTCTGGATGGATGGCAGGGTCAGCGCGGTCAGGGCCAGGTTGGAAACGAGGTGGATTCCCTGCAGGTCTTTGTTGGCCAGTTTTGGAAACGCAGCATTGATCAGTGAACCGTTTTCAACCAATGACAGCCATTGCAGGCTTTCCAGTTCGGCCAGTCCGCCCAGGTTTGTGACGGTGTTCCTCCGTAATTCAAGTCCGCCCAGTCTTTTCAATTTGATAATACCTCCCAGGTCAGCGATGTTGGACACATACAATATACCCGTGACTTCAGTATATGCGGAATCAATAAATGTTTTCAGGTTGTCCGCATTATTGATACTGTAATTGCCGTTGAATATTTTACCTCCACCCGCATTACCACCATTGTTGTTGTCACAGATTTTAACCGGCTCCTGCAGCATATGCGCTACGGACGGGTTTACGTTGATTTTCAGGTCCGCACTTTTTTTGCCAGTCGCCACATCATAGATGGTAAGCACTACGTTGTCGATCCGGTTGGGCAGGGCAGTATAAAATACATGTTGCGCGGTAAAACGGCCTTCGGTACCATATATTGGGGCCACCGTGCTTTTCACAATGGTATTGCCACTGCGCATGCTCATGAATGCATAACCGTTTGTTACCGGATTATTATTACAATTAACGGCCTTGCCATTGACGTTGACAACGGTTTCGCCATTGCCACCACCGCCCTGGGGTGGAAGTATGATGGTGATGGGCACGGGTGGGTTCGACGGTGTAACCTCTACTGTTACACTTTCACCTTCTGCGGCAAACGTTGGCGGAGCGGGGGTGGGGATGGGAGCATCGTCGCCTGTAGGAGAGTAGTCGGCAGCGGTGGGATAATCGGGTCCTCCCGGTTGCACGGGTGTGACGGTTACTTCCATTACGTCTGTAACGGTCGGCACCTGGAAAGTGGCGCTGCTGGTGGCTTGCGGCGGGTTGCCATCCGGCACGCGTACCGGTGGGGGAAACACATTTGAGTAGAGCGTATTCTTTGTTTTTTTGTCTTTAACGGTCAACAGGAAATCGGGCGGATGATTCAGCACTTCTTCTTCCCCTTCGGGTGGCATGCTTGAAATTTTGGATAACATCCAGCGCAGGATCAATGGCAGGGTACCTAATGGAGTCCAGTGGTCGTAGTTCCATACCGAGAAGTGTGCGACCTGGCCGGTATACTTCCCATTATTATAGGTGCCGGTACCTTCTTCTTTCCATATGCCCTTCGTTTCGTCAAAGTACCACATGGCGATAGTCGGTGTGGCCGAACTCTGAAGGCTGGGGGGAACAGGCAGCGTGATGGTGGCCTTCATTCCCGGTTTAATTTTTACTTTATTACCCCGGTCATCCAGCAATTCGATGTTGGACATGCCGTAGGAAATCAGGGCACCCCGTTTATTTTCTGCATTGTCTGCCCCAAGGTCACCTGGCATCCGTGCAAAAAAATCGGGACTGGTTGGATTCACATATTTAGCCACTACGTTCACCTGTCCACTGTAGCCTTCGATGGCGTTGGCAGGCAATTGTACTTTTGTTCCACCGCTGGTTTCAACTGACCCGCCGGAGCTGGCGCTGATAGTTCCGATACTTTTTTGTGCCAGCAGTTTGATCAGTGGCGGTTTGGAAAAACCATCTTTCACTGGCTGGAAAATCCGTGATCCTTTGAAGTAACCCGGCTTCACTGCGGTGATATACGCCCTGGCCTGGTCGAGCATCACATCTTTCAGGATAAAAACCCCGTTGGCATCGGTAGTAGCAGTGGTGCCGCCTCCATTAATGGTTACACCCATCATTGGAAGATCTTGTTCGTCCACCACCCGGCCAAACAGGCTGGTTTTAATAACGACGCCTTCCCTGGGGGGTGGCGGGATTTCGTCGGGCCGGTTCGAAACATCGTTTTTCCTGCAGGCGATGCTAAGCAACGTAAGGAAAAGGCAATAGTGGAGTAACTTTTTCATGCGTGTAGACTTTGGTGCTGTGATGATAATTAAGGCACCGAAAGTGGTTCATTACACGCTGGCAGGAAATACTCAATTTGTAGTAGGGTGTACTCAACAACCGTCGCCCGGAGGAATGCGTTTGTAAATTTCTTCACCATCGCGTTCCACATAGTCAATCGATAGTATCGGATAGGCATACTTGGGCGCCATTGATACGCCACGTCCTTTTATAATAATGTGGTCGTTTACTTTCAGGCTCTGCAACTGCGGCATCTGCGGTTTTCTGGTGTCGAAAGTAATAATGTAGTCGACGCCATCGATCCGGGCCATCATACCGAACCCTAACAATGATCCCGGCGGAAGGGTAAGGCAGGTTATAACAGCTTCCATTGGAGCGAGGGCGCTTACCTGCTTCCTTACTTTAGCAGCACCGGCGAGCACTTTGATACCTGCTGGGGACTCTTCCCATTTTTTATAATTTTCACCTGCCGGCGTTGCGTACCAGGCTTTCATGGCAGCTTCCTGCTCAGCGGCAGAAATTGGTTTTGGGGCAGCGGGCGATTTTTGGCCAGCGACCGGTTTCTCCGCCACTGGTTTTACGGCTGGTTTCGCAGGGGTTTCCTTTTTTACCTGGTGATTGGCGTATACCAATCCGCTGACTACTACCAGCGGGAGAATTAAGAGATAGGTAATCTTTTTCATATATTTCGGGGTTTTATTTGACATACATTGGTCCGGTGAAAAATGAAGCCTGATCGGGGCCGTTCTTTTTTTCCTGGCCTCCGTCCGTGCATACCGAAACTACCCTGATTCTTCCAGCCCGAGGCGCCAGGAGTGTAAAATGATATGTAAACGGTGTAAATGTTTGTAAAGCCGCGTCCCAGGTGAACCTGAACCTCAGATTGTTTATCTTGTTGTGCAATGAATTGCTTCAAAACCCGGCTCCTACCTTTCCTTTTTTTGTGGTTGTTCTTTTCCCGAACAGCGCATAGCCAGAACGTGGGCGACAGCTTAATCATCACCACGCGGCTGTTATCGGTCGAAGACGGCATGGCATCGCGTGAAGTATTTTGTGCTATCCAGGACAATGATGGATTCATGTGGTTTGGGACCCGCAACGGGCTCAATCGCTACGACGGAAAGAGCACCCGGTTATTTTCCAAACAGAAGGGCGGGCTTGCTGAAAACAGGATCATCCAGCTGGCAAAAGATAACCACAACCGTTTGTATATCGTTTATGGTAACCCGGGTCTTGCCCGCAGCACCATGCGAATAGAAGTAATGGATCTCTCCACTTACAAGATTACTTCGCTGAAGGAAGCATTACCGGATTTGCCCTTTGATGAGAAAAATGTTTACTGGATTGCAAATGGTGGCAGCGACCTGTGCTTCCTGGTACGGAATCCATTCCGTTACTGGCGTCTTACTTCCACGGGTTTTAAACTGATGTGCGAGATGAAGGTGTGGGACCAGATTGAACCCCAGGCAACTCAGATGACTGCCGCAAATATCATGTTCTATGGCGCCACCGGGGCCGGTTGCCAGTTTTACCAGGATTGTGCCCTGCTTGGGTTAGGTGAAAACCGGCCGAGGTATTTTGTGAGTCCGGATGAGGTTATCGTCTCACCCTTTGTTAACGGCCTTCTCATCGATTCCCGCAAGAAATTAACCAACAGCCTGGAAGAAGTGAGCAACGGCCTGGTTCCTTACACCCATAAAGGGGATGAAAAAATTGCACCCACCTCCACCAAATCCCTGGTCTATTTCCTCCTGGGCGACTATCCCGTTACGCTTGTTTACCGGGAAAAGGATGGCCTGTTCCTGTACGATTACCAATCCGTAGTCAAGCTATTGTCGCCCGAGCAGTTCACCATCGGCGGTGGGTACGCTTTTTACAGTTTTTACATTGACAGGCAGGATAACATCTGGGTGTGTACAGCCAATGGTCTCTATAAAATAAAACTGACAAAAAATCTTTTTACCGCTTTCTTCAGTAAGAGGCAGTTGCACGATAGCACTGATAACCAGGTCAGGGGTATTTATGCAGATGGCAGCAATACTATTTATGCCGCTGCATGGAACCGCTTATGGATTACGAGGGAAGGCCGGTATCATTTAAAAGAGACCGGACAAAACAACGTGTTCTACGGGTTGTGCCGCCACCAGGGACAATTCTACGTCGGCGAGAAGGATCTGTATCGGTTATCTCCGGGCGATAATGGTGGCCTGGTCAAACTGACCGACGTCAACCTGCGGGAAATCTGGTCACTGGACTCATTGTCACCCGACAGGCTCCTGGTCGGGTCCACCAGTTCCATCCTGCGATACGATGTGGCCAGCAGGCAACTGAGCGAGGCCATTTCGCCGCCCGCCGGTATGCCTGCACCGCAGTTTGTTTACCGGTTTATCCGACGAAAGGATAAAACGATCTGGGCCGTTGCGCAGAACGGGTTGTACCTGCTGGATCAAAAAGCCGAAACGATCATTGATTACTTTGGCGAGTCGGGCAGGGATGCGGCACACCAACTTCCACTGGACATCCTGCTGGATGCGTACGAGGATGAGTCAGGTGTGATCTGGTTCGCCACGAATGGAAGCGGACTTTTCAGGCTGGACCAAGGCAAAAAGTCATACAGGCAATTCAACACTGCCGATGGATTGGTTTCCGATATTTTATACCGGATTGAGCCCGACAGGTTCGGTAACCTTTGGATCAGTACCGATAACGGGATCCTGAAATTTAATACGGGTGACTTCAAAACGACCAGCTTCAGTACACGGGCAGGCATCACCCACAATGAATTCAACAGGGCTTCGTCGTTCAGGGCCGCCGATGGCGAGATCTTCTTTGGCGGACTGGACGGGGTAACTGCATTTAATCCCAAAGATTTCCAGTCCGACCCCGGCCTGTCACCACTCCCCCTCCGGATCATTTCCTTCAGCAAATTTTCTGCGAAAGAGAACCGGCTGGTCGATCAGACCGATCTGCTGCTAACACAGAAACAGATCACCCTTCTTCCGGGTGAAAAGTTTTTCAACCTGGAATTTAAACTGCTCGATTTTGAAGAAGGCCGGTTGAATTACGCGTACATGATTAAGGGGATCGACAAGGAGTGGAATGCAACCTCAGAAAATTCAATCCGCATCAGCGGACTACCATACGGCGAGTATACGCTGGTGATCAGGGGTCAAACGCACAACGGGCAATGGAGCACGACAGAACTGACCATTCCGATTTCAGTGGTCCGGCCATTTTATCTTACCTATTGGTTCCTGTTGCTGGCAGGCGCATTGCTGGCGATCATTATTGTGTTACTTTATAAACGGCATGTGCGAGGCCTTGTCACCGCTAAACTGGCGCTGGAGAAGGAAGTATTGACACGTACCGGTGCCCTCAAGGATTCGCTGGCCCACGAACAAACGCTTCTTCGGGAAAAGGATGTGCTGCTGAAAGAAATCCATCACCGGGTTAAAAATAACCTGCAGGTGATCAGCGGCCTGCTGGAGTTGCAGGAGAAAACACTGACCGACGAACAGGCAAAAGCAGCCTTGCAGGAAGGCCGCAACCGGGTCCGGAGTATTGCCCTCATCCATCAGAATCTTTATCAATATGAAACACTCAGCCGCATTGAGGTGCGGTCATTTATCCATGACCTCTTCAATCAAATCAGCGTGATGTTCGGCGACAAAGCCGCCACCAGCAAAGCCCGCATCGATGTACCGGTTATTGAAATAGATATTGACACGGCGGTTCCTTTTGGCCTTGCGTTAAACGAACTGCTGACCAATTCGTTTAAGTACGGATTTGCCGGGAACCAGCTGCTCATTATCGATATCACTTTGTCGGTAGAAAATCATGGGAACGGAACCGGGAAGAAATTCTTGTTTGTTTACAAGGATAACGGTCCGGGCCTGCCGCCTGGTTACGATGTTTCCAATTCAAAAAGCCTTGGGATGAGACTGATCAAGGATCTCAGCAAACAGATGGGTGGTA
>SDZZ01000668.1 GCA_004173255.1 Chitinophagaceae bacterium
CGGTAATATTGCCATGGAACCATTCCGTGCATTTGTTACCGACAAGTTGCCCGACTCGCAGGTGAACCGTGGTTTTATTATGCAGAGCCTGATGATTGGCTTGGGTGGCACCATTGCCTCTTCATTGCCCTGGCTGATGCAGAATGTGTTTAACGTGGCCAACACATCGGCCGACGGCAGCATACCGAAAAACGTACAGTACTCATTTTTTATCGGCGCCTTCTTCTTCCTGTCAGCCGTGCTGTATACCGTGTTTACCAGTAAGGAATATCCGCCGGATGTGTTACCCGACGGAGGGATTGCTGAAAAGGAAAAGCGCAGTTTTGCCAGTGGCATTGCTGAGATCACCGATGCGGTAAGGAATATGCCATCGCAGATGAAACGGGTGGCTGTTGTACAGTTCTTTACCTGGCCCGGATTATTCCTGATGTGGTTTTATTATACCACTGCCGTTGCCGTAAATGTGTTTAAAGGTGTCAATGACCAGGACCCGACCTATTCCCACGGGGCCGACTTTGCCGGTCTCACCCTTGCTTTCTACAACGTAGTGACCTTTGCATTTGCTTTTATCCTGCCCTCCATTGCCGACCGTCTTGGCCGTCGCGTAACGCATGCACTCTGCCTGCTGTGTGGTGCGGCCGGACTCATCAGTGTGGGATGGGTGAGTAATCCAAATATGCTGTACGTGTGCATGACCGGTATCGGTATAGCCATGAGCAGTATCCTGTCGATGCCCTATGCCATGCTCAGTGGCAGCCTGCCCCGGAACAAGATCGGGATCTACATGGGCATTTTCAATTTCTTTATCGTGCTGCCCGAAATCATCGCCTCCCTTGGATTCAAGCACGTGATGAGATATGTTTTACACAACGACCGCATGTTGGCCATCCAGCTGGGTGGTGGATTCCTGGTACTGGCCGCAGTGATCTGTTACTTCATTGTAAAGGACAAGCCGGAAAACGAACTCCAAACGGTTAAACTGGAAATAGAAGAAGCCCGCTCCATCTGATAAAAAACGAAAGACATGAAAAAGCTGTCACTCCTTGCCCTGCTGTTTTGTTGCTTAAAAGTGAACAGCCAGGATGTGTATCCCACGCACTGGTTTACCGGAATGAAAGATCCTTCCGTACAACTGATGATCCATGCCGATGGTATTGGAAATACAAGCCGCGTTACTGTTAACTATCCCGGTGTAACGGTGAAAAAAATAAGCGCTGTTACCAACAGGAATTACCTGTTTGTTGACCTGGTATTATCGGCTTCTGCCAAACCCGGAACGCTCAGGCTGTTGCTGGGCAGTGGTTCCGGGGCTTCAACAACGATCGACTGGAAACTGGTCGCAAAAAACAAGGAAGATGGTATCACCCGCATCAAAGGAGTACGGCAGGAAGATTTTATTTACCTGCTGATGCCCGACCGGTTTTCCAATGGCGATCCGTCCAACGATGCCTACACCGATATGCGCGACTCGGGAGCCGACCGACAAAATCCCTTCGCGCGTCATGGGGGTGACCTGAAAGGCATTGAAAACCATCTTAACTATTTAAAGCAACTGGGCATTACCACCATCTGGCCTACACCGGTGGTGGAAAATGATATGACGCGCACAGAGGAGGGAGGCACTTCCCGCAGCACGTACCATGGTTATGCATTTACCGATCATTACAACGTCGATAAACGTTTTGGTGGCAACGCGGCTTATAAACAACTGGTCGATGCCACCCATGCAAAAGGCATGAAGTTTATGCAGGATGCAGTGTATAACCATGTGGGCAATGACCATTGGTTTATCCGCGACCTGCCCATGGCCGACTGGGTGAATGTATGGCCAAAATACACCAACACCTCCCACAAATACCAGCCCCTTGCCGATCCACATG
>SDZZ01000669.1 GCA_004173255.1 Chitinophagaceae bacterium
GGATCAAGTTCTTCCTCATTGACCTGGGCATGCAGTGAACCCATGAGCAGTAATCCAAGCACAGTCATAGCAGTCTTCATGCAACAAAATTATCGGTATAATCCGGATGGCCCGGTTAAAAGTAGCTGGTTTATTTTTTATGGCGGCTGGTCAGTACTTCCACCACATCGGACATGCCAAAGCCTTTTTGTTTAAGCAATACCAGGTAATGGAACATCAGGTCTGCCGCTTCACCAAGGAATTTTTCGCGGTTGTTGTCCTTTGCTTCGATCACCAGTTCCACCGCTTCCTCCCCCACCTTCTGCGCTATCGCGTTAATGCCTTTATTAAACAACGAAGCGGTGTAAGAATTATCCGAACGGGAATTGAATCGCTCTGCGATGGTACTTTCGAGATAAGCAAGGAAGTTAAAAGGATTGGCGGTGTTGGTTTCATTAAAACAGGTATCGGCACCGGTATGGCAAACGGGCCCCACTGGTTCGGCCAGCACAAGCAGTGTATCATTGTCACAGTCGATCCGGATCTCGGACAGCAGCAGGAAGTTCCCACTCTCCTCCCCCTTGGTCCACAGTCTTTTTTTTGTGCGGCTATAGAAAGTGACCTTGCCCAGTGCCCTTGTCGCTGACACGGCCTCTTCATTCATGAAGCCGAGCATCAACACAACGCGGGTGGTTTTATCCTGTACGATCGCCGGCACAAGTCCGTCGCTGTACTTATTGAAATCAATCTGCATAATTTATAGTCTTACCGGTATGCCATTAATGGCTAAATATTGTTTAAGGTCAGGGATACTGATTTCCCTGAAATGGAAAATACTGGCTGCCAGTGCCGCATCTGCTGATGCATTGTCAAACACATCCTTAAAGTGCTGCATCGTACCTCCGCCACCACTGGCAATTACAGGAACCGGCAACTCGCCGGCCAGCAATGAAGTGATAGAAAGGGCAAATCCTTTTTTAGTGCCGTCATTATTCATCGAGGTTAACAGGATTTCGCCTGCGCCCTGGTCAACTCCCCTTTTCGCCCAATCGAGGCAGGTAGTATCCGTCCTGGTCCGGCCACCGTTGAGGTACACATACCACTCGCCATCTTCTTCCTGTTTGGTATCAATCGCCAGCACCACGCACTGGCTGCCAAATTCCCTCGAAAGGGACCGGACCAATGCCGGATCTTTATACGCGGCTGTATTGACCGACACCTTATCGGCCCCATGATGCAACAGCACCTGCACATCTTGTACGCTGCTGATACCACCGCCGACCGTAAAAGGGATATTCACCTGGCTGGCAACCCGGCGTGCCAGCTCAGCCAGCGTTTTACGTTTTTCTATGGTGGCGGTAATGTCGAGGAACACCAGTTCATCGGCCCCCTGCTGTGCATAAAACGCAGCAAGCTCTACCGGATCGCCCGCATCGCGCAGCCCGACAAAATTAGTGCCCTTTACCGTGCGGCCGTCTTTAATATCGAGGCAGGGTATAATGCGTTTGGTCAGCATGGTTAAACAAATGATTTTAAGTCTTTCAGTGTAATCCGGTTTTCATAAATGGCCTTGCCAATGATGGCTGCGCTGCAACCCACATTCCGCAGGGCTTCCAGGTCGGCGATGGATGCCACCCCGCCACTGGCTATAAAATAAATTGACGGGTATTCACCAATGATTTCCCTGTAAAGTCCGGTTGATGGTCCTTCGAGTTTTCCGTCCTTGCTGATATCGGTACAGAATACCTGGGTAATCCCTTTTGCTGCATAGTTACCGATAAAGTCCAGCACTGGCAGGCTGGTATCTTCCTTCCATCCGTGGATAGAAATTTTTTTGTCGCGCACATCCGCCCCCAGCAGGAATTTACCGGGACCAAACAACGTCAGCCATCTGGTAAA
>SDZZ01000670.1 GCA_004173255.1 Chitinophagaceae bacterium
GTTTTTTGGAGTTGTGATTTTGCGCTGGCCCTACGCCGCTAGTGCCTGGCAATTCCTTCCAGGTTTTCCTTGATTTGATTTAGTCACATGAGCTTAGTCAGTTACCTGTTGCCACACAACGCAAAAACTCCCGCATGGTAAACTGATTGCGGGTGGGTGAGTGTGGGAGATAGTTGAATTGCTCAGGCTTTCGGTAGCTCGATGGAGAATTCGCTGCCGGTACCGGTGGTGGTGTTGAAAGAGACGGTACCACCAAGCAGGTCGGTGAGTTTTTTGACGATGGAAAGGCCGATGCCGTTGGAGGACTGGTTGTTCAGGCCATCACGTTTGGCGGGCGTGCGGTTGTTGAACAGGACGGAATGGAGTTCGGGTGGTATACCGATACCATTGTCCCGCACACGGATGATAAAGGTTGTTTCGGTTTCTTCAACGATAATATCTATCTGGCCATTATCGGGAGTAAACTTGATAGCATTCGAAACCAGGTTATGGACTATCTGGAAAAACTTCACACTGTCCGTATTGATATTGAGATTCTCCAGGTTAGTGATGAGACGGAACTGCTTATTCTTGTTGGTCTCAATCAGTTTGTCCAGGGTTTCAGTAATTCTCGACAATACGTCAAACCGGCTTTTCTTTACATAAATATGCTCCGACTCCAGGTGTTCGCGTTTCAGGAAATCGTTCACAATGTCGAGACACTCCTGCGTATTGGCCTTGATGAGATTGATCTGCGACCAGATCTCCGACGGGATCCGATCACGCGAATGCTCACTCATCCAGCTGATAATTTCGTTGGATAATGCCAGTGGACCAGACAGGTTATGCGACATCATATCCAGCAGGGTATCTTTTTTAGCCCCATAATTAATGATGTAATCCGTATGCTGCCGGTCGAGCGTAATATCTTTGACAAAACCAACAATCGCGGTTTCATCACCCAGCAGGTACGCACTGCAGGAAAGTTGTTTCAGGCCTTCACCCGGGACTTTCACCCGGAACTCCGTTGACCCAACATAGTGTTTTTCCAGCAGTTCATGATAGCACCTGTCCAGGTAAAACGAATCCTCTGATTCGATCAGCGCCAGCAACTGCTTTGGCTGGCTCCTGAGTTGTTCCCTGCCAATACCGAGCATACGTTCGCAGACATCGTTCAGGTAAGTGAAACAATGTGACTGACGGTCATATATGAAGACTGCATCGGCCGACAGGTCACCGATGCGCGCGATATCTGTATGCACTATGTATTGATTTAAAACTTAAGGAAGCCCCTGGCTGAAGCAAATGCGACCAGCTCGGCCGTGTTCTTGACACTGGCCTTGTCCACCATATTTTTCCGGTGCGTCTCCACCGTCTTTTCAGTAATGAACAGCTCTTTGGCAATATTCTTTGTCGAAAATCCCCTTCCAAGAAGGTCCAGCACATCTTTTTCCCGCTTGGAAAAAAAATCCTTTTCACCTCTCAAGGTATCGACTATTCCTTCAAGGAAGTCATTTATATTTTTCAGCTTCTTGGACGTTTCCTTGCAAATATACTTTTTCCCGCTATACACCATCTTGATGGCAAGCACCAGTTCTTCATAACCCGCCTTCTTGGAAACAAAGGCCATCGCCCCCGAATTCATGATCCGGGCTACCCGGTCTGCATCATCATATACCGAATGGGCCACTATCTTTATTGACGGATACATCCTGGTTACAAATTCACATACGGCGAAACCGTCCATCGTGCGCTTTTCCTCCATGCCGTCGAGGTAGATGTCGAGCAGCAATACATCCACGTCAATCGATGGCAGCAACTGCAACAGGTCCTCCCCATGCTTTGCATCCCCGATCACTTCCAGTTCTTTATCCTGCGACAACAAAAAACG
>SDZZ01000181.1 GCA_004173255.1 Chitinophagaceae bacterium
ACACTGATACCGCTGGTCAGCAGGAAACTGACAGACGTAAACCTTTAACTATTGGATACAAAAAGAACGATACGGAAATTATTATTTGTCACGATGTGGGTCGCGATCGGTGGGGGTATGCTTACACTGCTCATTGCTGCAATGGGACGCCAGCGGAGTGAAACCTGCCGGGACTATGAGATCAGCATTTCAGCCGACGGTGAAAAAGACCTTTTCCTCGACCGCGCCGATGTATTGCGATTGCTGAAAGCCGCTACCCATGGCAATATCAAGGGGCAGCCCAAAGCTGCGTTTAACCTGGGACAAATGGAACAGCTGCTTGAGCAGAATCCATGGGTGAAAAGCGCTCAGGTATATTTCGACAACCGGGATGAGCTGAAAGTAACCGTGAAGGAACGTGTGCCGGTAGCCAGGGTGTTCACTTCCGGCGGGCGTTCGTTTTATATCGATGGTGATAACCGGATGATGCAGCTTTCGGAAAAAGTAAGCACTAAACTACCGGTGTTCACTGGTTTTCCTGAGAAGAAAAAGCTGGTGCAGTCGGACAGTGTGCTGATTAACCAGATCCGGGAAACAGCGCAGTTTATCAGCGCCGATGCTTTCTGGAATTCGCAGGTAACACAGGTTGACCTGGTAAGCTGTGGCCCGGCCTGCTGGGAAATGGAACTGGCGCCGCTGGTAGGGAACCATGTGGTAAAAATCGGGAACAGTGAAAACCTGCAGGTAAAGTTTGACCGGCTGTACCTGTTTTACAAACAGGTGCTCACAAAAACAGGATTCGACCATTACAGCAGTATTGATGTCCGTTATGACGGGCAGGTGGTAGGAACAAAAAACAACAACAACTAAAAACACATATTATGAACAGTGAACAACCCATCATCGTCGGTCTCGACATCGGTACTACCAAGATTGCCGTGATCGCGGGACGGAAAAACGAGTATGGCAAACTCGAGATCCTTGGATTTGGCAAGGCCAACTCCAATGGTGTCAAGCACGGCCAGGTACTCAATATTGACGAAACGATCAAAGCTATCAGCACTGCCCTGGAAAATTGTTTTGCATCGAACCCCAACCTCGATATCAACGAGGTGTATGTGGGTATTGCCGGACACCATATCAAGAGCCTGCAGACACGCGGTGATATCGTTCGCCAGAGCACCGATGAAGAAATTACGCAGCGCGAAATTGACCAGCTGATTGCTGACCAGTACAAGACTTATATCCCTGCAGGCGACCAGATCATTGATGTGATCCCGCAGGAATTTACGGTAGATAATTTCCAGAATATTTCCAACCCGATCGGTTATGCCGGTGTAAAAGTTGGTGCGAATTTCCATATTATTACCGGTGATAAAAATGCAATCAACAATATCAACCGGAGTGTAAAAAAATCCGGACTGTACACCAAGGACCTCGTACTGCAACCACTGGCTTCTTCTGCTGCTGTGATGGCTCAGGAAGACCTGGAAGCTGGTGTGGCCATCGTTGATATCGGTGGTGGTACCACTGACCTTGCCGTGTTCTACGAAGGCATCCTGAAACATACCGCAGTAATTCCATTTGCCGGCGAAAATATCACCAACGATATCAAGACCGGTCTGGGTGTGTTGAAGACACAGGCAGAACAGATGAAGGTGCAGTTCGGCAGTGCGCTTGCAAACGAAGCGAAGTCGAATGCATTTATTACCATCCCTGGTTTACGTGGTATGCCGGCGAAGGAAATCAGCGTGAAAAACCTGGCGAATATTATCCAGGCGAGGATGATGGAGATCATGGATTTCGTGACATACCACCTGAAGCAGGTAGGGCTCGACAATAAATGCCTGAATGGAGGCGTGGTGCTCACTGGTGGCGGATCACAGCTCAAACACCTCATCCAGCTGACCGAATATTCAACCGGTTTGCCCGCAAGGATCGGGTTTCCGAATGAACACCTGGCTGCCGGGCATATCGAGGAACTGGCTAAGCCAACTTATTCTACCTGCATTGGTCTTATCCTGAAAGGGTATGATGACTACGAGCACAACCGCAAGCAGTTTGAAAAGGAATACAAAAAAGTGGAAGTGCCGCAGGGATTAAAGAAAGCCGAGGAAGAGATGGAAGAGGAAGAAGTGATCGTAGAAGAAGTGACACAGAAGGTGAGGCAGCAACGCAAGAGCCTGAACAATTTCTGGGGTAAGTTCAAAGACGGCATCATTGACCTGTTCAAGGAAGAAGAAGACAAACCTTTAAAGTAGTTACGTAAATGGTGGTGATTGCCTGGCGGGTGATCACCACTCCTTATTATTCAATAGCCAGTTTGCGCGGGGTGCGACGGATTTAACAACCAGGCCTTGATGTGAAAGGGCGAAGAAAATTCAAGAGTATGATACATTTTGATTTGCCAAAAGAAAAGTCATCCATCATTAAAGTGATCGGTGTCGGCGGGGGCGGGGGCAACGCGGTCAACCACATGTTCAGCCAGAATATTGATGGGGTAAATTTTATTATCTGTAACACAGACGCACAGGCGTTGGCCAATAGTGGCATTCCTAACCGGGTGCAACTGGGACCGCACCTGACACAGGGTCTGGGCGCAGGCGCTAATCCGGAAATCGGACGCCAGGCAACGGAGGAATCACTGGAAGAACTCAAAGGGATCCTGGAAGTAAATACCAAGATGGCCTTCATCACTGCCGGTATGGGTGGTGGTACAGGTACGGGTGGTGCACCAATCATCGCCAAGATCTGTAAAGACCTTGGCATCCTCACCGTGGGGATTGTCACCATGCCATTCTCCTATGAAGGAAAGAAACGGCAGATCCAGGCAGAGGAAGGGATTAAAACGCTGAAGAGTTACGTGGATACGCTGCTGGTGATCAGTAATGATAAACTCCGTCACCAGTTTGGTAACCTCAAAATGCGGGAAGCGTTTGAAAGGGCGGACAATGTACTGGCTACTGCTGCAAAATGTATTACCGATGTAATCAACAGTACCGGCCAGATCAACGTTGACTTTGCCGATGTGTGCACCGTGATGAAGAACGGTGGTGTTGCGATACTTGGCAGCAGTGCTGTTGCCGGTGAAGACCGCGCGCATCTTGCCATTGAGCAGGCGCTCAATTCACCATTGCTGAATGATAACGAGATCCGCGGTGCCAAATGGATCCTCATCAACATTAATTCGGCCGAAGGTGAGCATGAATTTACCATGGATGAAGTGGAAGTGATCCAGGCACACCTGCTTACTGAAGCCGGTGAAGGCACTGATGTGATCCTTGGACTGGGATACGATAATTCGCTCGGTGATAAAATTGGTATAACCCTCATTGCAACTGGTTTTGAACATAAGGAAATGTTCAACAAACCAGTGTTGCCGAAGGAAGAGCCGAAGAAGGAAGAGAAGATAGTAATGGTACTCGGTCAGCCGGTCACGCCTCCTAAACCCAAGGTACAGCAGGCGTCTGCGTTCCCGATGGATCCACTCGCGCCAAAGCTGGTAGATGAAAACGTGGTGGTTTCCCCGATGCCCTCCGTGCAGGATATGCCGGTCGCAGAAGAGGAAGGTGCCGTGCACTTCAGCCTTGGTAATCAGGACTATGACGATGATCAGGTAAAATCACCTGGGAAAAATACGGTAGGTTTTACTAGTGAAACTACCGTGAATAACTTGATTGTGTCGAATAATCACGATACAGTAAATTCACTTTCACAACACCAAAACCCATCCTCTGTAAGTGCCACCACGGGCTCAGTGCACGAGACCGTATCAAGTACCCCTTTACAATTTCAGCAAACCATTAAAGATAGTAATGCTCCTTTGCCTGCAGCATCGGGAGGTTACCTGGCCAGACCATCCAATATCTATGCGGAAGTGAAAGCTGAGGCCCAGGCCCCTGCTCCTTCTTCTGTAGAAAAGCCGGTCCCTCCACCATCTGTTGCCGCAAAAAGCGAGGACGAACCCTCCGAACTGCAAATGCAACTGGTAGAGAAGGATGACATTCCTGCGGCGGATAAGCCGTTGGCCCATCAGGCTCAACCACCTTTGAGTCCAGGAGCTGAGGATCTTGCTATGCATGACGAAGCTGAGGACCAGAAACGTAGGGCATCCGACAGACTGCACAAGTTGCGCAACTTGTCATTCAACGTCAACGGTAATGATCCGAATAATGAGTTTGAAAACGTGCCGGCATATATCCGCCGCAACATGGAATTATATAACAGCTCTTCGCACATAGAAAATTTCTATAGCAGTTATGAAGTGAAGACTGACAAGAATAACAAGACTCAGATCAGCACGATCAACACATTCCTGGAAGGCAAGAAGCCTGACTGATATTTATACCGGCCAACGTGCCGGTATATTTGTTTTGTTCCCGTGAAGACGTTTTAAATCTTAGTGTTTTTAGTTGTACCCCTGGTGTTTTTTACATCGGGGGTTATTTTTTTCCTGGTCATGCTGCAACTGCTGTCCCTATGATTTGTTATTGAACTATGGCCGCTCCCGCCAGGGCTTAGCGATGCTGTCCCATCCGGAACTGGTTGCCGTGCATTCGGTTCAGGATAACCTGCTGGGGCAGCGTGGTACCATTTGCCAACGCTGTCAGCTGCCAGCTGCGCACTTGCAGAGCTGGCAGTGAAGCATATTATTGTAACGAGAAAATGAATCCTGGTCAGGTAACTCACTTTGTTTCGCGTATCCAGATATTGCGGAAGCTGATCGGCTCGCTTGGATCGCCATGTGCCTGCAGTTTGATCGGGCTGGCTCCATGTGCCTGTTTATATTCCGCTTTGCCAATGTACACCGTTGGGCCTTTCAGTTCTGTGTGATTCTGGATCATGACGCCGTTGTGGAACACGGTTACATAGGCGGGGCTTTTGAGTGTGCTGTCGGCGTTAAACTTCGGTGCGGTCCAGAGCACATCGTAGCTCTGCCATTCGCCTGGTTTTTTTGAAGCATTCACCATCGGTGGTGTCTGTTTGTAAATGCTGCCTGCCTGTCCGTTTACATAGGTTGGGTTTTCCCATCCGTCCATAATCTGCAGTTCATAACCAGCGTCGCCCCTCCCGATAGAAGCAAGGAATAATCCGCTGTTGCCCCGTCCCTGGCCTTCGCCGGTAATTTTTGCAGGGATTTTCCATTCAATGTGTAACTGGTAGTCACCGAAAGATTGTTTGGTCTCGATATTACCCGCATCTTTTTTAACGGTCAATACTCCCCCTGCCACCGTCCACATGGCGGGTGTTCCCGGCTTGTTGACCGAGGTCCACTGGTTCAGGTTTTTTCCGTCAAACAAGATCACCGCATCGGATGGCGGTACGCTGGTAGTGGCGGTCGTTTTCGTGACTACCGGGGGTTTGGGATCCCACACTTCGGTTTCTTTCGGATCGGTCTGGTCCATTGAAGCAGTGGAAATACAAAGGGCCACCAGGGCAGGAAAATATTTCATATAGTTTGTTTAGCTTTTACTTGGGTAATCCTATAAAGTTAGGAACAAGGAGTTGAAATCAGCCCCACTGTAATTAAGTTTGTTTACGAAAAAAAAAGCCATGTCAACCATTCTTATCACCGGCGGGACCGGACTTATCGGTAAACCACTCTCAAAGGAACTGGTGGCACAGGGCCATGAAGTCATCATCCTGACCCGTGAAAAAAAAACGTCAACTGATTCCAGAACCCGTTTTGCGGAATGGGACCCAATGACCGGGAAGATTGACCTGGAAGCCATACTGGCGGCCGATTATATCATACATCTTGCAGGTGCAGGGGTGGCCGAAAAACGCTGGTCGAAAAAGCGCAAACAGGAAATTGTCGACAGCCGCGTGAAGAGTGGTGAATTGCTGGTGAAAACGCTCAAAGCACATCCTAATAAAGTGAAGGCCCTCATCAGCGCCTCGGCTATTGGCTGGTATGGCCTGGATCCAAGGGTGCCGAATCCGAGGCCGTTTACGGAAGACGATCCGGCTGCGGACGATTTCCTGGGACAGGCCTGTGTAGCGTGGGAACACAGCCTCGATGGGCTCGACAATACAGCCACCAGGCTGGTTATATACCGGACGGGAATCGTACTGAGTACCGAAGGAGGTGCACTCAAAGAATTTATGAAGCCCCTGCGCTTTGGCCTGGCAACCATCCTTGGTTCAGGCAGGCAGGTGATCAGCTGGATCCATATTGATGATATGGTACGTCTTTACACAACGGCCATTACTGATGCGTCTATCCACGGGGTATTCAACGCTGTAGCACCGGCACCAATAAGTAACAAGGACCTGTTATTGAAGCTTGCAAAACTTGAACGGAAAAATTCTTTCATCCCGATCCACGTTCCGGCGTTTGCGCTGAAAATTGCAATGGGGGAAATGAGTACGGAAGTGCTGAAGAGTACTACGGTCAGCTGTGACAAGCTCCATATTTCCGGCTATACTTTCCTTTATCCCACGATTGATGCCACGCTGAAAAACTTACTGGAAAAGCCCTGAAGTACAGCCTTCCCGGCCCCGTGTATGTACCGGGTGCGGCTAAGATGTTCTTCATATAAAAAAAAGCGTCTTCATTTATTATGAAGACGCTTTTTTATTTACTCGTTATTAACAGGAATGCTTTTTCCTTTTATCAGAATGCTTTTTTCTCCACCAGAACAGGCGGTGTTGTTTTCTGGGTAAATAATGCCGGGGTTACTTTTTTCACATCGCCCTGGTAAACCCACGTAATATTGGTCATATATTTTGCAAATGCAGTATTGATCTGTTGCAGCGTTACTTTTTTGATATCATCGCTGATACGGATCGACCTTTTCCAGTCACCGTAAATGATCTCGTTGCTGGCAAGCGATGCCGCCTGCGCCTCATTGGTTTCATTGCGATAGTGAATACCGGTAAGGTATCCTGTTTTCTCATTCTTCAGTTCCGACTCCGTGAACCCTTCGGACTTAACCTTGTCGATCAGCGCCCTTGCTACTGCGATGTATTTGTCGGGATCGGTAGTGGTCACGTACAGGTTGGCATACGGTGTATTACCACCGCTGAACCACGCACCTGGTGCGTAAGACAGGCCGTTCTTGGTCCGGATCTCAATGAAGTGGCGGTTGGCGAAAATCCGCATGGCGAGATTATATGCGTTGTAGTCAGCCGATCCGGGTAATGGCGCGCCGGCGATACCCTGCACATAGTTGGTGGCATTTTCCCGTGCGACCGGTTTGAACGTAGTGGCAGCCGGCACATAACTTTCTTTTTTGGAAACGAATTTCGCTCCGGCCGGAAGTTTGGCGGTAAGTTCACCAGTGAGTTTCTGCAGCGTGGCTTTATCGACGTCACCCACCACTACAATGACCATCCTGTTTTTGGTGAGGATCGACTGCCAATATTTTTTAGCTTCCCCAGCGGTGATTTTTTCCATGATGGCTACGGTTCCCTGCGGGTCTTTCGAATAATTCTTGCCGGCGAATGCGGTTTGTTTGGCGAGCTTGTCGATGGAATTATCGGGGCTCGACTCACCATCCCGGATGGCATTGATCGCATCCTGTTTGATACGGGCAAACTCCTTTTCATCAAACTTTGGGGTAAGTAGTGCAGCGGTGTATAATGGCCATACCGTTTCCAGATCCGACTTGATACAGTTGAGGTTGAAGCCTGCATAATCCATGGAAGTATAGCCGTACACGTTTGCCGTTACTTTGTCCAGTTTATTCTTAAAACTGTTTTTATCATCGGCAGCGGTGCCACATTCAGTCAGTGCGGTCATGGCGATGCTTTCAATTCCTGCTTTGGTTGCAGGGTAGTTCTGTACGCCCCCTTTGATAAGGGTCTGGATGACCACCAGGTCATTCCCGCTTGGTTGTACAATTACTTTTACGCCATTCACCATCATGTCATATGGTGCCGTCTGGGCGGATGCGGCAAACGGAAGAGACATTAGGGCCAGGCAGATATAGTTAACTAACTTTTTCATGTAAGTAAGTTTAGTTTTTAAAGAATTCAGCCGGTTTCAGCTGTTCGATCATTTCCTTGTTCATTACGATGCCGGCTACATGCGGTTTGCCTACCAGGTATTTCTGTGCATAGGCTGCCAGTTGTTCCTTTGTAACTTTTGCGGTAGCACCCTGGTAATCGGTAAAGAAGTCCAGGCTTGCGCTGCACCACCAATAGGTGATATCGCTTGCGAGTGAGGATGGTTTTTCCGTGCGCCTGATCCGGTTGCGGACGATGGTTGCTTTGGCGGTCGCCAGCTGTTCGTCGGTAAAATAATCAGGGTTACCCATCATGGCAACCTGTTTATTGATTTCCTCGACACACTCTTTGAGTTTGGTAGGGTTGGGCATTACAAAGATGGAGATAGGCCCGACATATTTATTGGTCGTGTATTGCACTGCTGCATAGGTGGCGAGGCCTTTATCGATCAGTGCCTGCGACCATTTGGAGGAATTTTGTGAAAGGATCCCGTTGAATACATCAGCTACAATCGTGTTCAGTGAATCAGTCCGGGTATCGGGGCCAAACCACTGGTACATCATGTAAGGTGTTTGCGCGATGGAAGATTCTTTGACGAAGTAATCATTCTTGGTAAGTGGTTTGAATTCGGGGATCGGGTATTTGTCGTGCGGGTTAAAATCGCTCGCTTTCCAGTCGCCGAAAATGGATTGTGCCGATGCAAAGGCTGCATCATGTTTTACGTCACCGCAAATCACCAGCACCGAGTTGTTGGGGAAATAATATTTATCCTTGATGATCATCATCTTTTCCGGCG
>SDZZ01000182.1 GCA_004173255.1 Chitinophagaceae bacterium
GTTTCCCCATCGGTCACTTCTTCGTCATCCATAGCACCGTTGTTGGGGTTTTCGTTGCTGTTTTTATCGTCGTCGTCTTTAGTCTTTTTGTCTTTCGGATCGTCGATGTTGTGGCTGGCCGTGAGGTTGAAGGCCTCTTCCATTTTCTCTTCATCGGGCATAATGTTGCCGTGTTCTTCGTTTGTCTGCGGATTCATTGACTGTCGGGCTGCGGCCACGCTGCTTTGTTGTTCGAGGGTTGTCATGGTAATCGTTTAGGTAAATGGATACAAAACCCATTCCATGTTGTAGTGCTCAAATGCCCGGGCTGTTAATCCGGGTCCCCCTTGCTGCAAGAACCACTTCCCGGGATGGTTTTAGCGCAACAGCGGCACCCTGACAAAACTGTCATTTCCCCAGTTGATTAACAGTGGGATCTTTCCATCTGCCATTGTTTCTTCCGATACATTTTTATCTGTTCCATAGTTCAGTTCCCAATTAGGGGTCTTAACGATTCCTGCGGTGACAACCAGCCTGCTGCCGGTTGCGAGTTTCCGGCACATGTAAAATGCATTATCCAATGTGATCCGTTCTGATTTGCCTGGTGTCAGCAGGGTACGCTTTTCCCGATCCTTCAGGTAAGAGGCTCTTGCCCACCAGCGGCTCAGCAGGTAATATTTGCCATCGCTGGTCAGTTCATATAACCGCACGTGCAGGTCCACATCTTTTTTGTTGATCGTGATGTTTAATAAGCCTCCCATGGAGCCACTCATGATCACTGGCGATGTCAGGGTATCGCTATAAAACACCAGCTGGTCCTGCGTTTTGAGTACGGTGTCCAGCACTGGACCATCCGGATCGAATGCGGTTGCAGAATCGGACCGGTCTGTTAAACTGATTTCCTGATCGATGCCCCCGGATTTTGCCGGTTTTGTTTTTGCAAGCCGATACCCTTGTTTTGAAAACACATTACTCAGGTACAAACGCATGGAATCATTGCTGGTGGCCTGCAGCGAGCTGGCGCTTCGCCATTCGTTGGCCCCTGATACTTCGAAGTTTACCCGGTCTTTCAGGCGAACAGGCATGGCGCTGTCTTTCAGTATATGGTCAAACCATTGGTACACGGTTGTGTTCACGTCAAACACGGCGGCGCTGTCTACTTTCAATTGCCCATTTACCGGATTGCCAAAACCCTGGCCACCTCCGTGATTCCACGGGCCGATCAGCAGATAATGTCTGGCCTGTTTATTCCGTTTCAGGTGTTCCAGCATGTAATAAAAGGCGCCCCGCTGGTCGTCATCATAGTAGCCTGTGGTGGTAAGGACCGGTATATTTAAACTCGCAAATTCATTTTTATAGGGCACCATTTTTTGCCAGAAAGAATCATACATCGGATGGTCAAGCCACCGCTGGAAAATAGCATTGGGTCGGCCATCAAGTGTATCGAGTGAGCTGAAAGAGCGGCCAGATGTGTACCATGCTTTGAAGAGACTATCCCACCGGGGCGAACCAAACTCGGCACGATCGGTCAGTTTTGTGTTCGTCACCATGTGGATCCATCGCAGCATATAACTCATAAACACGCCATTGGATTGCGGATAGTCAATGCCCGCACCAACGGCCACCTGCGGAACTATTGTTTTCAGTGCAGGATGCACCCGTTTTACTGCGCTCCACTGGCTGAAACCAAGGTAAGATCCGCCATACATGCCGATTTTCCCATTGCACCACGGTTGTTTGCTGATCCAGTCGATTGCCTGGTATACATCCTGTGCATCATGCTGGAACGGTTCAATCGTGTTTGGACTCAGGTATTTGCCACGCGTAAGCAGGATGATACCAACGTATCCTTTCGAGGCAAGTGCCTGTGCCGAAGCCAGGTCACTGTTGCTGGCATAAATATTATAACGCATGATGACGGGCTGTCGTGCAGTCACCGAACGTTTACGCACAATAACTGCAGCCAGTTTTACCCCGGGGGCCACATCAATCAGTACGCTGTCCTGGATGATATAAACTTTTTCATCTTCCCGCCGGAACGATTTCAACGCGATAGGGCTAAGCGTTGAGGAGACAATTACATTAAAATACTCCAGCGAAAGGCGGTTCAGGTCAGCGATCGACAGGCTATCCTTTCCCCGCGCCTGGGTAAGATATCCGGCCAGGCGTTTCTGATGACCTGTTGAATCGGCATCGAAAAAACTGGCAGCAACGGGTTTACTTCGTGAGGGGGCACGGTTGTACAGTTGTGTGACGGTATCGGCGAAGAGCTGGCTGAATGGTTTATCAGACGCGCGCTGCCCAATGCGCGTGAGAACGTACGACCGAAGGTCGATGCCGTCGACAGGGAACCAGTCAGGCCCACCATTGCTTCTTAGCATCGCCAGCGAGTCCAGCTCATTCAACGCAGCAGGAAACTGTTCTGCCCAGATGTAGTACAGTGACCGGTAAAAATAGGTGTCAGCCGGATCGGATTCTTTAACCAGGGGCAGCGCAGCGGGGGCGAGTTTTGCCAGTTGGGCACTAAGTCCGCTGTCCGGCGAAACCAACGGCGATGGAATCCGGATTTTCTGGGCGGGGCAGAGGTAGACGAGGGTCAGCAGTGTTGCAGTGAGCAGGGGTTTCAGGAGCTTTTTCATAATTGCCGTTCTAAAATACGGCGGCAAACCACATAAACCTGACGGTTGGGAAAAAATACCATGAAGAGGTTAGGATACCCAGGGCCTTCAAGGTAAAGTCTTCGTATGAAAACCATTATTCCCTTGTTACCTGGTGAAAACTGCCCCTTTTAACCTCTGCCAACTATTTCCCCAAACCGTGCCGGTACACGCCATTTCCGTCAACTACACACTCTTGATATGTCATTGGCTTTCCTTTGGAGACATTTACGGCACACCTAATCAATCATTAAAAAATATTTTTATGAAACGTATCGTTTTTCTACTTTTTGCAGCAGGAGTGTTTGCACTTACCGCGTGCAAAAAAAATGACACTCCGGGTCCGTTAGGCAAAAACCCGGCTGATGTAGCCAATGCGTGGATGCAAATGCACATCCGGCTTACAAGAACCACCCCTGGTTATAATTCTGTTGTAAGTGACAGGTCTTTTGCATACGCAGGCCTCACGGTTTATGAGTCGCTGGTGCCGGGCATTCCAAACGGAAAATCCCTCCTGCCTCAAATCGGTGGAACTAATCTGGAGCCGGACAAAAAACGTAATGAGTATTACTGGCCAGCCAGTTTAAATGCGGCGATGGCCAAAATCACAAGGAGTTTCTTTGAAACTACTTCTTCCGCAAACCTGGCCAGCATTGATTCGCTGGAAGCCGCATACAACACTAAATTTGAAACCGAAGCAGATGCAGTACGATTGCAGAATGCTGTAGTCTATGGTCGTCTGGTTGCAACCAGCATTTTCACATGGTCATCAGCAGATGGGGCACACCAGGCCTATAGCCATCTTACAGATCCTGCATTTATACCCAAAGGAAGTGGTACCGGGCATGACGGTTTCTGGATATCAACCACGTTGCCACCTGCTGCGCCTGCGTTGCCTGTCCATCCTCATTGGGGTGAGAACCGCAGTTTTATCGCCAATATTGCAGCAATAACCCAGCCTGGCCCACCTCTGGCATATAGCGAATCTGATCATTCCCCTTTTTATGCAATGGTAAATGAACTGTATACGATTTCTTTATCACTTAAACACGAAGACTCCACCATTGCGAAATTCTGGGGCGATCAACCTGGCAATCTCAATGTGCCTGCACATGCTACCAATATCCTAACCCAACTCATTGTGAAGAATAACTTAGATCTTGGACAAGCGGCAGCGGCTTACGCACTGCATGGAATTGCCATGTACGATGCAAGTATTTCTATCTGGAAAACGAAATATAATTATAGCTTACTGAGGCCTGCTACTTACATCCGGAATGTAATGGGTCATCCCACCTGGAATTCGGTGATACCTACACCGCCACACCCTGAATACGTTGCGGCACATGCCGGCATTTCGGCTGCGAGCGCAGTAATTCTGGAAAAGATTTTTGGAGGAAGTGGTGCGTTTACTGACCATACCTATGATGCAACATATGGAGCCAGGTCTTTCGCTTCCTTTGATGCATATGCAAAGGAAGCCGGTCGCTCACGCTTGTTGGCTGGTATACATTACTCACCTTCTATTGCCACAGGATTAACGCAAGGAAGACAGGTGGGAAACAAAGTTCTCCTATTGCGGGTATTTTAATAAGCAGTGTTTATAAATCAGCCGGGAGCAGTCCGGCTGATTTTGTTTTGGACACTATTCATCGGTCACGATCTCGATCCGCGGCCTGAAACCAGCCTTTGAAATAATTGACTAACTTTAAAAGAGGTCCGTGTTTTAACCCGCATCGGGAACCAACGAACTGGTGTTGAGTAAAAAACTATCAGGTAAGTGGAACTTGAACCCATAGAATTCAATATTGACCGGTCGCAGGAAATGTATTCCCAGGCAAACTGCCAGCTTGTAATTGATGCAATGGTTGAAACCTATAAATCGAAGGGGTTCAATAAACCATGGGTCGGGTATCTTGCCTGTAAGGATAACCGGGTGAAAGGCACTGGCGGTTTTGTTCGAAAACCGGAAGATGGAAAAGTTGAAACAGCTTATTGGACATTCGCGGAATTTGAAGGGCGGGGAGTTGCTTCCTTTATCTGTGACCAACTTATCAAAATTTCAAAATCGATTGACCCGACAGTAATGATTACCGCTAAAACAGCACCTGAACTTAACGCTTCGACCAGGGTCTTGCAAAAAAATGGTTTTTTATTCATTGAGATAATTGCGGACGAAGAAATCGGCAATGCCTGGTTATGGGCACTTCATTAATACCGACGCAAACCTTAAATTAAAGAACCGGCGGACGAACTTTATGGACTGGCAGTGCAATTTACTTTACGCCCAACAGGCCACTTTATGCGGAGATATTTTTTTATATCGTTACTTTTTCTTGCGCCTGTCTTAACCGGGCTGTGCCAGACTATCGGCTCTGTGAGTAACGATAGCCTGCAGCATCGTCGTATTCCCCAGCAAAACGAAGGGAAAGCTCAATTGTTGCTTTCCAAGAGTAAGGCATTCTGGTACAAGAACCCTGACTCGGCATTATCCTTTGCTTTCCAGGCATTGCAATTCTCCCGCGATATTTCCGATTCCAGGGGGGTGGCAGAAGCTTACCGGTATATTGGCTTGGGTAATATGTTTGGGGGAAGAACGCAACTTGCCGAATCCTACCTGGATACCGCCCTGAAATCGTTTGAAAATTTGCGAGACACGGCCGGCATGGCTTCCACCTATAACAACCTCGGAAAACTATTAAGTGAGCGTACAGGCAGGTACGACGAGTCGATCTTTGCATTTGAACAGGCCCTTTTTTTGTTTCAGGCATTAGGAAATCCTGAAGGCGTAGGGTCCGTTCTCAACTATATCGGGTTGAACTACCAGGCCCGGGGAAATTTTCAAAAAGCGATTGAGTACCTGCTAAAAGGACTGGAAGTCAGGAAAAAAATCGGCGACAAACCGGGAATGATGTTTTCACTCGCAAGGGTTGGCGACATGTACCAGGCGGTGGGGCAAAGCGAAACAGCTTTGAAATATTATAATAATGCACTACTGTATGGCGGTGAAAATTTTACCGAGCCGCTTCTTGATATCTATGCGAGTATAGCAAGATTATACATGCAATTAAAAAGGTACGACCAGGCCCGGAAATACATAGACCTTACTTTAAAAAATGGGTCAGATTGGCATCAATTGCTTTTAGCCCGGTTTTATTTTGAAACCGGTTTGCCTGAAAAAGCTTTTTTTATTTATGAGCAGGTAATGGCCAGGAACCAGAAAAAATCGGAACATGCTTTGCTGGCGAGTAGTTTAATGGGGCTTTCCCAGGTGTCTGAGTTAAAGAAAGATTATCAGGCAGCAATAAAATTTGCAACTACAGCTTTCCGGATTGCAAATGAACAAACCATTCGATGGATAATTTCCGATGCTGCCAAAACACTTTCTTTTCTTTATTCATTACAAGGCGATTACCACAAAGCGTATAATTATGAAAAGATATATCGGTCTATAGCTGATTCGCTCAGTTCAGCAGATTCCCATATTAAACTTGACTTTCTTGAATCTAAAAATGAAATCCTGGAAAAACAGTCCAGTATTGAATTACTAAATAAAGAAAATAAAATAAAAGAACAGCAGTTAAAAAAGGAAGCGCTTGTGAAGAAGGTTTTTATCGCTGGGATTATTTTTATCGTCTTAATTGCTATTGTATTGTTCCGTAACAGTTTATTACATCGTAACAATGAACAACATCGCCGGGAACTTGCAGAAAATGAATTACAGATTCAAAAACTTGAAGGGGAAAAAACAAAAACAGCCTTTCAGCAACAAGCTACTGAACTTGAAATGCAGGCGCTGAGGGCCCAGATGAACCCTCATTTTATTTTCAATTGCCTGACTTCTATAAACCGCTTTATACTTATCAATAAAACAGAGGAGGCGTCCGATTACCTTACCAAATTTTCCCGTCTAATACGGATGGCATTAATCAATTCCGGAAAACCGCAGATAACACTCGAAAGCGAATTGGATGCACTCCGACTTTACCTGGATCTGGAACGGTTGAGGTTTAAAAACGCTTTCAGTTACAGGATTACATTTATCAATACTATCGATGTCAATACTGTTTACATTCCTCCCATGCTTATACAGCCCTTCGTGGAAAATGCCATCTGGCACGGATTGATGCATAAAAAAGGAGTTGGCCAATTGGAAATCCGGGTTTGCGCAGAAGACAAAATGTTGACTTGCGAAATCGTTGATAACGGTGTTGGTCGGAACATGGCAGCGGCATTCGATAGTCGTTACGCCAAAAGAAACAAATCAATGGGTATTGAAATTACATCGGGGCGGTTAGCGCTTTTAAACAAAACAAAAAATGCCGCCGCTGTTTGTAATATAGAAGATTTGTTTGATGAGAAAGGTGAAGGTTGCGGAACTAAAGTAGTTCTTACCATTCCTTATAAAGACCTTACCGAAGTTGTTACTTAATACTAAACTGATATAATGATAACAGCTACAATTGTCGATGATGAGCCTGATTGTTGTGAATCGCTAGTGATGCTGCTGGAGCGTTATTGCCCCGAAGTAAAGGTGTTGGATATTTGTTATTCTGCAGAAACAGCTATTGCGTCTGTTAAAGAACATGCGCCACAGCTACTTTTCCTTGATATCGAAATGCCCTTTATGAACGGCTTCGAGTTGCTGGGAGAATTTGGCGCTATAGATTTTGAACTCGTCTTTACCACCAGTTACGATCAATATGCTATAAAGGCGATTCGGTATAGTGCGTTGGACTACTTGTTAAAACCCGTAGACAAGGAGGAGTTGCAAAAGGCTGTACAAAAAGCTGCTCAGCGTAGTCAACACCCGTTGCCGCAGCAACTGGATCTGTTGCTGCAAAAATTAAGACAACCTGCTGTTCCCGTAACTAAGATCGCTATTCCGACCATGGAGGGATTTCAACTACTGGCCGCTGATTCGGTCATCAGTTGTGAATCAGACGGTAATTATACATTTATCTTCTTAAAAGACAAGCGCAAGCTCGTCGCATCGCGTAGTTTAAAGGAAATGGAAGAGGTACTCGAAGACTATCCCTTCGTAAGGGTGCATAATTCGCATATAGTTAATATTAATGAAATTGAAAGATACATTAAGGGCGAGGGAGGCTATTTAATTATGAGTGATGGCCTCACAATTAACGTATCGAGGAGCCGGAGGGAATTATTGCTCCAAAAACTTTTACGGCGTAGTTAGTTATCGGGTATACAGGCGATGAGACCGGTGTGGCAAAGGGTCGGGTAAGGTGGTAAACGGGTATGGCAGAGGGCCGGGTAATGGAATTTATGCCCAGGCGAACGGCGAAACGATTTTCGTAATCTAACAAAAGGGGGCACTGTTGTCAGTGCCCCCTTTTGCTGGATAATTCTTTTTATTAATGATGGGAAATGGTTCTCGTCATTTTTTGTTCATCCTGAACAACCACCAGCTGGTAAACGCCCGCAGGCAAGCCTTCAAACGAAATGTTTACAGACTGTTGCTGTTCGTATGATTCGCGTACGCGAAGACCTGCAGCATTAATAAGCAAAACTCTTGACGGGCTGGCGGAAGGAAGTTTCACAGTGGTAGCAGCCCCGGCTGGATTCGGATAGACAGACAGTTGCATTGTTTTACCGACAAAGACCTTATTGGTTTTGGTCAACTGGCTCCTGCCATCGCGATCCAGCTCGACTATCCGGTAAAAGTTGGTGCCCTGGGCGGGTTTCTCATGGATAAACGAGTAGGTGCGTTCCTGTCCACTCGAGCCCGCGGCCATTATGGTAGTGATGGCTGACCAGTCTTGCCCGTTGGTGCTGTGCTGTACGATAAAGCGATCGCTGTTTTCTTCCAGGGCGGTTTTCCAGTCGAGCACCACCTGCGATCCCTGCAGTCGCGCGGTAAATCCGCTGAAATGCACTGGTAACGTGCTGTTGGTGAAGTCCACGCTGGCTGTAGCGCCATTGTATCCCGATAACAGGAACCTGTTTCCATTGGTTGCTATCCCGGTCATGTAAAATTGGTCTTCTGATGCGACAGCATTCCAGCTGACGCCATCAGTGGAAGTCAGGATATAGGAGTTGTTGGTATAGGCATCATACGCTGAGCC
>SDZZ01000671.1 GCA_004173255.1 Chitinophagaceae bacterium
TGAGCGGGACCAGTTTTTTTCGGGGCGAGAATTCCAGCGTTTTTTCGCCCAATCGGCACAGTCGGTGATTGTACGTGCCAATCCGCCAGAGTTTACCATCATTGCCGTAAGTGACGCTTACGTAAAGCTCTCCAACGTGCCGAGGGAAGTTATGCTCGGACGCAACCTGTTTGATATTTTTCCTGACAACGACACTGACCCTTCGGGTAAACTCAGCGCCAGCAAGGCGTTCCATGAAGTGATCGCAACCCGTAAGGCAGTATCGCTACCGGTATACCGGTATGATATTTTTGTTCCGGCCGAAGGTAAACTGATGCCTTTTTACTGGTCAAACATCAACGAACCTCTGCTGTCCGACGACGGAACCACCGTTGATTACATTGTCAATACCACCACCAACATCACTGAACAAATCCAACTCGAAGAAGCGGAGAAGAATGCCCGGCGGAGCGTTGAACATGTACAGCAGCGGATAAACAATATTTTCATGAATGCCCCGGTGGGCATGGTGATGCTTAGCCGGGATAATTATATTATCGAGTATGCCAACCAGCTGATGTACCGCATGTGGAACAAAGGCACCAGTGAACAGATAATCGGGCAATCCATTTTTTCCGTCATCCGCGAGCTGGAGGCCAGCGGTCTCCGGGCGGCATACGACCGGGTGGTAAATGAAGCTGAACCATTTTACCAGGTGGAAGTGCCGGTTACCTATGACCGCGACGGGGAAGTAAAACCTTATTTCTTTAACATCCATATGGAGCCGGTGCATAACCTCGATGGCGAGGTAACCGGCCTGATGATCCTGACGCACGATGTAACCGAATCACTCGCATCCCGACGGGAAATTGAAGCATCGGAAGAACGCCTGCGTATGGCGTCGGAAGCAACGGGGCTGGGCACCTATGATGTTGATCTCTTACGCCATGAGATTGTGCATTCGCCGGAACTCGCCACTATTTTTGGCAGGCCGGCCGACCAGAAAGTTTCATGGGATGAATTTATAAATGTAATCCATCCGGAAGATCGTGGCATCCGTGAGATGGCATTCCAGCGCGCACTTGCGACCGGAATATATTTCTATGAGGCGCGACTGCTACTTCCCGATAACACCGTAAGATGGATGCGGGCGAAAGGCAAAATCATATATGATGAAACGAACCGGCCGGTGCGGATCATCGGCACTGTGATCGATACCACCGATGATAAACAGGAAGAGATGCGCAAGAATGATTTTCTTGCCATTGCCAGCCACGAACTCAAAACCCCGCTGACCTCACTCAAGCTCCTGCTTGAAATCATGGGCGGCAGCTTTACCGCAGCCGGTGCCATTCCCCCGGGTGTACTGCTGCAGAAAGCCAACAGGCAGGTAAACAGGATGACCAGCCTGATCCATGATTTCCTGAACCTGTCACGCATCGAATCCGGAAAAGTAGACCTCGACAAACGGATGGCCGACCTCAACCAGCTGATCAGCCATACAGTCGACGAGCAACGGATCCTGCTGGGTGCAGGCAGCCTTGAATTTTTCCCCGGACAAATACCCGAGCTGAGTTTCGACCGGGACAAGCTGGTCCAGGTAGTTGAAAACATGGTCACCAATGCCATTAAATATTCCGGAAGGGAGCCGCAGATTACAGTGCGCTCGATCCTGTCAGATAATGAGGTTGTCGTTTCTGTCGAAGACCGGGGTATCGGTATCGATGCCAGTCACCTGCCCAGGATCTTCCAGCGCTTTTACCGGGTTGAACAACAGCAGGCCAAACTGTTTTCCGGATTTGGCAGTAGAGCCACTGCGAGCGATAAACGATTTGCCTTCGTAGAAGCCAAAGTCTTGCTCAACGAGATCATCAACGAGGATGATGT
>SDZZ01000672.1 GCA_004173255.1 Chitinophagaceae bacterium
GGTGTTGAAGTAACCGAAAAGAAAGTACGTCGCGAAAGGATGGGCCACATCAAACTGGTGGTGCCTGTTGTTCACATCTGGTACTTCAAATCGCTGCCAAATAAAATCGGTTACCTGCTTGGTGTAAGTTCAAAGAAACTGGAAAGCATCGTTTACTACGAACGTTTTGTGGTAATCCAGTCGGGTATCCGCGCTGATAAGGGCCAGGGTGTAGGCGATCTTCTTACGGAAGAAGAATACCTCGATATCCTGGATACCCTGCCAAAGGATAACCAGTACCTGCCCGATGATGATCCCAACAAGTTCATCGCCAAGATGGGTGCGGAAGCGGTACATGATATGCTCCAGCGCATCGACCTCGACCAGTTATCATTTGACCTGCGTAACTCTGCCGCCACCGAAACTTCCCAGCAACGTAAGGCCGACGCCCTGAAGCGCCTGAGCGTGGTGGAAGCTTTCCGTGATGCCAACACACGTATCACCAACCGTCCGGAATGGATGGTTATGCAATATATTCCTGTTATACCACCGGAACTGCGTCCGCTTGTTCCGCTCGATGGTGGCCGTTTCGCGTCTTCCGACCTGAATGACCTCTATCGCCGGGTAATCATCCGTAACAACCGCCTGAAAAGGCTGTTGGAAATCAAAGCGCCGGAAGTAATCCTGCGTAATGAAAAAAGAATGCTGCAGGAAGCAATCGACAGCCTGTTTGATAACAGCCGTAAATCCAACGCCGTTAAAGCGGAAGGTGGACGTGCCCTCAAATCACTGTCGGATGTACTGAAGGGTAAACAGGGTCGTTTCCGTCAGAACCTTCTTGGTAAACGTGTCGACTATTCCGGTCGTTCGGTTATCGTAGTAGGACCTGAGCTGAAACTGCACGAGTGCGGCCTGCCGAAAGACATGGCTGCCGAGCTTTTCAAACCATTCATTATCCGTAAACTCATCGAGCGCGGTATTGTGAAAACGGTGAAATCGGCCCGCAAACTGGTTGACAAGAAGGAAGCGGTGGTCTGGGATATCCTTGAGAACATCCTCAAAGGACACCCGATCCTGCTCAACCGTGCCCCAACGCTTCACCGTCTTTCGATCCAGGCCTTCCAGCCTAAACTGATTGAAGGAAAGGCGATCCAGCTGCACCCGCTTGTAACTACGGCCTTCAACGCCGACTTTGATGGTGACCAGATGGCGGTTCACGTGCCGTTGAGCAACGCAGCCGTACTGGAAGCCCAGTTACTGATGCTTGCATCGCACAACATCCTTAACCCGCAGAACGGTACGCCAATCACCCTGCCTTCACAGGACATGGTACTCGGATTGTACTATATTTCCAAGGGTAAAAAAACCACCGAAACTGAAAAGGTACGTGGCGAAGGAAAGGCGTTCTATTCCGCTGAAGAAGTGGTGATCGCTTACAACGAAAAAGTAGTGGACCTGCACGCATGGATCAAGGTGAAAGCCAACATCATGAACAGTGACGGTTTGCTCGAACATAAACTGATCGACACAACAGTTGGTCGCGTAATCTTCAACCAGCACGTTCCTGCGGAAGTAGGTTTTGTGAATGCGTTGCTGACCAAGAAGAACCTCCGTGAAATCATCGGTGACATCATCGAGATCACGAACGTTCCGAAAACCGCGAAGTTCCTGGATGATATCAAACAACTTGGATTCCGTACGGCCTTCCAGGGTGGACTTTCATTCAGCATCAATGACCTGATCATCCCCGATATCAAGGAAGAACTCCTGAATAACGCAAAGGGTGAGGTTGATGAAGTATGGGACAACTACAACATGGGTCTGATCACCAACAACGAACGTTATAACCAGATCGTGGATATCTGGAGCCGTGTGGATACGCG
>SDZZ01000183.1 GCA_004173255.1 Chitinophagaceae bacterium
TTATTGTACATGAGAAAATTGCCCTTTTTAGGGCTGGCCCTGCTGTTATTAGCCAGCCAGCTTCTTTTCGCCCAGACGAAAACGATCAGTGGGAAAGTCACTGACAGCAAGGATGGCTCCCCGCTTCAGGGAGTTTCCGTTCAGGTAAAGGGTAGCACCACCGGAACGGTAACCGCAACAGACGGTTCATTTTCGATCGTAGCGCCGGCCAGCGCATCAACCCTGGTCATTTCATCATTAGGCTTTGACAGTAAAGAAGTTGCCGTAACAGGCGCAAGTCTCTCTATTTCCCTCGTAAATTCTGAGTCGAGAAGTCTCGACGAAATTGTGGTAGTTGGTTATGGTACAAATTCCAAACGTAACCTGGCTGGTAACATCGCCCAGGTAAAAGGGGCGGACATACGCAACCTGCCTGTGCCGGACCTCACCGCTGCTTTGCAGGGTCGCGCGGCCGGCGTATTTGTGGAAGCCGGAAATGGTAAAGTGGGAGAGGGCATCAAAATGAGGATCCGGGGATCCTCATCCATAGCCGGAAGTAATGAACCTCTCTATGTGGTGGATGGCGTTCCTGTAGTGGGTGGACTGTCCGGCAGCGCTACTGCAGACATCAACTTCAATGATGTGGAATCATTTGAAATCCTGAAGGATGCATCGGCCGCAGCCATCTATGGCAGCCGTGCCTCGAATGGTGTGGTGCTGATCACCACCCGTCGCGGCAAAGCAGGCAAAACCTCCTTCAACGTATCAAGCCAGTATGGGTGGAACAAACCAACAAACGATGACCGTGGCTTCCTTAACGCGAAGGAATACATTGACTATTTCACCATGGCGGCCGAGAACGCAGCTAAGTACCATTACAACCGGGCGGATAACTGGAGGGGGTATGCCAGCGAACAGGCCGCCATCAATGATATGCTTACCTATGTACGCGGTCGTTTCAATCGTTACAGTGGCGGTACCGACTGGGCCAACGGCGCCGTCAATACCAACTGGGAAAAGTTAGCTTTCCAGGATGCAGACAACGGCCAGATCGATGTATCAGCATCAGGCGGCAATGACAAGACCAAATTTTTCCTCAGCGGTAATACCAGCAAACAGGATGGTATCCTGATCGGAAACAAATTTAAAAAATCGGGAGCACGATTGAATCTGGACAATGAAGCCACCAGCTGGCTGAAGCTCGGTTTCAATCTCTCCATTACTAAAGTTGACCGTGACCGTGTACCGGCCGACAACCAGTTCACCACACCTATGCAGATTGTGGCACTGTCCCCAATAACACCTGTACGTGATCCGGAAGGTAATCTGTATAACACACCGACCACCACCTACTACAATCCGTTACTTGATTATGAAGGTGCAACCTGGAAGCTGCAGTCATGGAGAAACCAGGGTAAGGTCTTCGCCGATGTATCATTGCTCAAAGGCCTGACCTTCCGCAGCGAATTAGGTCTTGATGTGATCAACCAGGATGAAGAACGTTACTGGGGGCCGAATACTCTTACAGGTAATGTAAGCCCTACCGTAAAAGGTGTTGCATCAAACAGCTTTTACCGCAACACCCGCACGTTGATCGGCAACTATCTTTCCTACGGTACTACGATAGCAGGAATGCACAAGATCGATGCAAACGTCGGGATGAGCTATGAAAATATCCGCAGCCGCTATGCAACTGTTGGCGGCCAGGGCTTTCCTGACGAAACACTGCGTACCCTTGCTTCTGCGTCGGAAATAACAAGCGGCAGTGCATCGATCGACGAGGACGCACTGGTTTCTTATTTTGGTCGCGCCACCTACGTGTTCGATAAAAAAATTATTGTGAACGCCAGTGCCCGTGTTGACGGATCGGCCCGGTTTGGTAAAGACCATAAGTACGGTTTCTTCCCGGCGGCTTCGCTCGGATGGATCCTGTCTGACTACGATTTCCTGAAGAGCTCTTCCTTTATCAGTTTCCTGAAACCACGTGTAAGTTATGGGGTGACCGGAAACAACGCGATCGGCCTGTATGCTGCCAACCGCACCTACGCGCCAAGTTCCTACGCGCTTGTTCCTGCCCTGGCCCTTGCAAGTCCGGGTAACGATGACCTTAAATGGGAAACAACGGAGCAACTCGATGCCGGCCTCGAATTTGGTTTCTTCAAAGGCCGCCTCACCGGCGAATTTGATTACTATGTCAAGAAAACAAAAGACCTGCTTTACAGCCAGCCCACTACCAGCATTTCCGGCGTTACTACCGTTGTAAGCAATATCGGCAGCATGGAAAACAAGGGGGTTGAATTTGTATTGAATTCGACCAACATCGCCACAAGGGATTTCACCTGGACATCCAGCTTCAACATTGCCAGGAATAAAAACAAGGTGACCAAACTGGATGGTGAACAGACAGTGATCAGGGGCGATGCACGTTTTGCCAACTCGATTGTGGTTGGACAACCGATCGGTATTTTTTACGGGGTGAAATATGCAGGCGTGGATGTACAGAATGGCGACCCGCTTTTTTATGAAGCAGATGGTAAAACAACCACCAACGACTATTCCCTGGCAGGAACTGATTTTATTATCGGTGACCCGAACCCCGACTGGATTGGTGGCCTTACCAATACCGTTGCCTACAAAGGACTCGAACTTTCCTTTATGTTCCAGGGTGTGTTTGGCAACCAGGTGCAGGATGGTGCTGGTGGTTTCATGAGTGCCTCTGCCGACTGGTTTGATAACCAGACCCGCGACCAGCTCAATTCATGGAAGAAGCCGGGTGATATTACCAATGTACCCGAAGCACGCCTGAACCGGTTTGGTGATTTCGCCAGCCCTTCAATCAGCAGCAGGTACATTTCTGATGCAGGTTATGTCCGGTTGAAAACAGTTTCGCTGGGTTATACCCTGCCGAAGTCCGTGACCACCCGTCTCAGGATTAACTCAGCCCGTTTCTTCGTAACAGGTGTCAACCTGTTAACGATCACGGATTACAAAGGATGGGATCCTGAAGTAAACACCGATTACAGGTCGGGTAACGTAAACCAGGGTAGCGACTTCTATGCTGCCCCGCAGATCAAATCCATTGTGTTCGGCCTTACACTCGGACTTTAACCTATTAAACTAACAATTATGAAAAAGATCCTGATCTATATTTCATTTACCGGCCTGCTGGGGCTTACAGCCTGCGACAAACAGCTGGAACAGTTAAATCCGCAGGCCATCGATGCCAGCCTTGCATTTGGCACATCGGAAAAAGTAAAACAGAATCTCATAGGTGCCTATGCTTCTTTCGGTACCGGTTCCCTTTTCGGCGGCGATGTACTGTGGATGAGTGAACTGCTGGCGAGTAACGGCGAACTGACCTGGGCGGGTACTTTTCCCGAGCCGCGCCAGATCTGGGGTAAGTCAATCCTGGTCAATAACTCGTATGTACGTGCAACTTACCAGAACGCCTACACAACTATTGCTGCACTCAACAACATCCTGTTTTACCTTGATGTGGTTGATGCGGCCGACAGGCCGGCTGTTGAAGGGGAAACAAAATTCCTCCGTGGCATGCTGTACTTTGAACTGATCAAGTTCTTCGGGGAGAAATCATACTCGGCAGGCAATCCGGCTTCACTGAAAGGTGTTCCCCTGGTGCTTGATCCAAGACCAACCACTCCCACCTCGTCCGATAACCAGGTGCCACGAAGCACAGTGGAAGCAGTATACAGTCAGATCATTGCTGACCTGACCGATGCGGAAACCATGTTACCGGAGGAGAACGGTTTTTATGCAAACAAGCCAGCCGCATCCCTGGCACTTGCGCGTGTTTATCTCCAGATGCTCAATTATACCGCAGCACGTGATGCAGCCCACCGTTGCATCACCGTCGCGGAAGACAATGGGTTTTCCCTGGCCGACAACTTCGAGGATGAATTCAATACCGACGCAAACACCCCGGAAGACATTTTTGCCATGCAGGTTAACACCCAGACGGGCACGAATAATAACCAGCTTTATTACAGTACGCCAACCTTTGGTGCAAGGGATGGCGATATCCAGATCAATGAAGCACACCTGGATCTTTATTCAGCAAGTGATGCACGGGGTGATTTCTTTTTTACGGAAGGCGGATCGGTATTCACCAATAAATGGCGCGATCAGTACATGAATGTAAAAGTGATGCGCCTGTCGGAAGCATACCTCATCAGGGCCGAATGTAACGTTCGCCTTGGGACTTCAGTGGGGCAATCCGTAGCGGATGATCTTGATGAAACCCGCAGCCGTGCCGGTTTGTCTTACCTTGCCGCGCCGACCCTTGCTGATGTACTGCTTGAACGCAGGCTTGAACTGGCCTTTGAAGGGCAGGCTTTCGCGGATGCAAAAAGACTGCAGCTGGTGGTCGATGGTCTTCCATACGACAGCCCGAAAATGGTATTCCCCATCCCGCAGCGTGAAACAAACATCTATGACATCGAACAGAATCCAGGATATTTTTAGCAGATTTACGGTTAGATAAGTGAACTTGAGCCGGCTATGCGAATAGTCGGCTCATAGTTTTAGAAAGACGTTCCCAATTCCAGGTTAACAAAACAAACAGGCATGCTTAAAAAGCTTTTATTCATTATCCCCTTTATCATTCTCAGTTTCTTCTCCTTCGGCCAATTGAAATCGCCCGCCGAATTCATGGGTTATAAAATCGGAACCAGGTACACACCGCACTGGAAACTGGTGACCTATTACCAGTACCTGGCTCAAACGATGCCCGCCAATGTTAAACTCCAGCAGTACGGGGAAACCAATGAAGGCCGACCGCTGCTGATGGTCTTCATCGCCTCGGAGGAAAACCTGAAAAACCTCGAAAATATCCGCCTCAACAACCTGCGCCTGGCCAACATGGCAAAAGATAAAATGGCACCTGCCGAAAACGCGCCAGGTATTGTATGGCTGAGCTACAACGTTCACGGGAATGAAACCTCTTCGTCCGAAGCGGCGCTGCTGGCGGCTTACGACTTTGCCGACCCGAAGAACGCCAGAACAAAAGAATGGCTCAGGAATACAGTAGTGATCATCGATCCCTGTATGAATCCTGACGGGCGCGACCGCTATGTCAACTGGTACAACTCCGTAGTTGGTAAAAACTACAACCCCCGGCTCGACTCACGCGAACACCGCGAGCCATGGCCTGGCGGACGAAGCAACCACTACAATTTTGACCTTAACCGCGACTGGGCCTGGCAAACGCAGGTGGAAAGCCAGCAACGCCTTGCACAATACAACCAGTGGATGCCGCAGGTGCACGTGGACTACCACGAGCAGGGAATCAATTCGCCCTATTACTTTGCACCCGCTGCCCAGCCTTACCACGAGATCATAACAAAATGGCAACGTGATTTCCAGGTGAGCATCGGTAAAAACCATGCAAAGTATTTTGACAGCAACGGCTGGCTTTATTTTACCAAGGAAGTATTTGATCTCTTTTATCCATCATACGGTGATACCTACCCCATCTACAACGGCGGTATCGGTATGACGTACGAACAGGGTGGCGGCGGTGCCGGTGGCCTGGGCGCCGACACTGATGAAGGCGATACCCTTACGCTGGTTGACCGCGTCATGCACCACTATACTACTTCGCTGAGTACCGTTGAAGTGGCGTCTGTCAACAATGCCAACCTGATGAAGGAATACAGGAAGTTCTTTAATGATGCAGTATCCGGATCGGTGGGAGATTACAAGGCATACGTGGTGAAGTCGGCCCCCGAGGATGCAGACCGTATGGCCGCTTTCCTGAAACTGATGGACAAAAACCTGATCCGCTATACTTCCGGATCAGGTGCCGGCCGCGGTTACAGTTACCTGACCGGCAAGGAAGAAGCGTTCACCATTGGTACGGGTGATGTGGTCATCTCTGCAGCCCAACCAAAAGCCGCACTCATCAAGGTACTCTTTGAACCCAATTCCAAACTGGTTGACTCAGCCACTTATGATATCACTGCATGGGCAATGCCCTACGTGTACGGCTTGAAAACTTTTGCATCTAAAACCGCAGTCACCACCGGCGGCAATGCGCCTGTTTCAGATTCAGTCAAAAATACATCGGCCGATGCGTACGGTTATGTGGTGAAATGGCAGGGTGTGTCGGCAGCGAAAGTAGCGGCATCATTGATGCAGCAGGGCATTAAACTACGTTATGCTGAACGTCCCTTTGAGGTGGACGGGCAATCATTCCCGCATGGATCCCTGATCATCATCAAACGTGGCAACGAAAAATTCGGCACCAGCCTCTGGCCAATGGTTGCTAAAACCTGCGATGCCGGCAATACGAAGATGATCCCCATCACAACCGGTATGGTGGACAAGGGATACGATTTCGGCAGTGGCAAAGTACATCCGCTGATCGCACCGAAAGTTGCCCTGGTAACCGGTGAAGGGGTTAGTTCATTGGGTGCCGGTGAAGTATGGCACTTTATGGAGAAGGAACTGAATTATCCGGTTACACTGATCAACGCGTCGGATCTCAGCAGGGCTAAATGGAGCGATATTGATGTGCTTGTGATGCCCGATGGCAACTATCGTTTCCTCAGTGATAAAACCGCTGCTGCGCAGTTTTATTCCTGGATCCAGGCAGGCGGACGGGTAGTGGCGCTGGAAGGTGCGGTCGGACAGTTGTCGGGCCAGGAGTGGAGCGCACTGAAAGTCCGCAAGGCGGATGATACAACGGGTAAAAAAGATCCCTACGTGGCACTCAAGGCATTTGACAACCGCGATAAAGCTGACCTGCCTGACTATACACCAGGTTCCATTTATAAAATTGATGTAGACAACACCCATCCGCTTATGTTCGGATATCCTGACTACTACTACACCCTGAAACAGGATGCAGTAATCTATGATTTCATGAAAGATGAATGGAATGTAGGGGTAATCAAAAAAGAAAGCCAGACAGCCGGGTTTGTAGGTTATAAACTGAAAAAGAAACTGAAAGACGGGCTGGTGTTTGGAGTGCAGAATGAGGGACGTGGTACGGTCACTTACATCACCGACGATATCCTGTTCCGCAATTTCTGGGAGAACGGAAAGCTGATGTTCTGTAACGCATTGTTCCTGGTTGGACAATAACCGGAGCCGGTACTTTAATAAGAAAGCCCTGCCATTTTGAAATGGCAGGGCTTTTTAAATGAGGTGATCGACAGGGCCAGGAACCGATCAGAGTTTGATCTCATCCTCGTGCTGGTCGAAGAATTTGTATTCCGTCAGGTGATAACCAGTATCGGCCTGCACCCTTGTTTTCTGCCCGAATTTTTTATTCCATTTCGCCATCTTGGTCGACCAGGGCCACCCCTTGGTGAGGTAAGCGTGCATGATGGGATTGACAACAATCTTGAGGTTCTTGTTCTGGTGGGTGATGAGGTAGCTGAGGTTCTTTTCAATCTCGTCTTCCAGCAGGATGGTCGAAGAAATTTTGCCGGTGCCATTACAGCTTGGGCAAACTTCCTGCGTGTTGATGTTCATCTCCGGTTTCATGCGCTGGCGCGTGATCTGCATGATGCCGAATTTAGAGATGGGCAGCACCGCATGTTTTGCACGGTCGGGGCTCATGAACTCTTCCATCTTTTCCACCAGGCGGCGTTTGTTCTCGGGCAGTTTCATATCAATGAAATCGACCACGATGATACCACCAAGATCTCGCAGCCTCAGCTGGCGGGCGATCTCGTCGGCAGCTTCGAGGTTGGTTTCAAGGGCATTCTGCTCCTGGTTATTGCTTACACTCTTGTAACCACTGTTCACGTCGATTACGTGCAGTGCTTCGGTGTGTTCAATAATCAGGTAGGCGCCACTGTTCATGTTCACCGTTTTACCGAACGAGGATTTAACCTGTTTGGTGATACCGAATGAATCGAAGAGGGTGGAACCATTCTGGTAGTAGGAAACGATATCGGCCTTCTCCGGCGCGATGCGCTGGATATAATTGACGGTATCATTGAATATATCGCGGTCGTTGACAACGATCTTGTTGAAATCGGCATTCAGCAGGTCGCGCAGGATACTATTGGTCTTTGTCTGCTCGCTCAGTACGCGCGCGGGGGGCGTGGCGCCTTTCAGGTTCCGCTGTATCGTCTTCCACATTTCAACAAGCGCCGACAGGTCTTCATGCAGCTCGGCAGTGTTCTTGCCTTCCGCTGCCGTGCGAACGATCACGCCAAAGTTTTTTGGCTTGATGGCTTCCACGATTTTCTGCAGTCGTTTGCGTTCTTCCGAAGAATGGATCTTGCGGGAAACGGCTACAATATTGTTGAAGGGGGTAATAACCACAAAACGGCCAGGCAGTGAAATTTCACAGCTCAGGCGCGGACCTTTGGCAGCAATGGGTTCCTTCAGGATCTGCACCAGGATATTGGGTTTACCGCCCAGCACCTCGTTAATCTTACCTGTCTTGATAATTTCCGGTTCATTCTCGAATTTGCCGAAGTCCATACTTGTTTCACTCTTGTCGGCCATAGTCATGGCTGTAAACTTCAGGAGTGAACGGGCATAGGGACTGAGGTCCGTGTAGTGGAGGAAGGCATCTTTTTCGAAACCAACATCAACGAAGGCGGCGTTTAATCCCGGAATGAGTTTTTTTACTTTACCAAGGTAAAGGTCCCCAACGGCGAAACGTGCATCTGTTTTTTCACTATGCAGCTCAACCAGTTTCCTGTCTTCCAGCAAGGCGATCTCTACACCCTG
>SDZZ01000184.1 GCA_004173255.1 Chitinophagaceae bacterium
ACTTCGATAGACAGTTTGGCAATTTCAATCGGTGGAATCTTAAACCAGCTGAAATGCATCAGTTCAAATAACATTTCATCCCCGCCATAGGGCATGTCATGTTCGGCCGCCAGGTAACGCAGGATCTGCAGGATGTTTTTCGCCAGTGGCACTTCCAGGATATTCAGGTGGCGTTTGCTGTAAACGGGAATGCGCAGCATTTTGAAATACTGCGACAGCGTTTCACCATATTTATTTTCCTTGTAGATTACCCCGATGCGACCCGGCGCAATGCCCTGTTCGAGTAATCCCTGCACTTCGCGGGTGACCCCGATCATTTCATGCCGCTGCGTTTCGTACTGCCGCATGATGGGGAGGTGTTTCAGGTCGGCCAGTTTGCTGTTGGACGAAAGCAGGTCCTTGCTTAACCCTTCAATTTTATTGATGAGCCGTTCTTCGTTCCGGTTGATCAGTGTTTTGGAAATATCGAGGATGGGCTGGGTAGAGCGGTAGTTGTTGGTCAGCACCACGGTCATCAGGTTTTCTTTGTAGCTGTCGCCAAACTCAATCATGTTTTCCACGTTGGCTCCCTGGAACCGGTACACCGACTGGTCATCATCCCCTACCACAAACACGTTCGGGTTGTCCCAGTAATTGATAAGAAGCGCTACCAGCCTGTTCTGCGTGCCGCTTGTGTCCTGGTATTCATCCACCAGGATATACGTAAAGCGCTCCTGGTAGCTGACCAGCAGGTACGGGTTTTCGTTGAATGCGCGGATCACCCAGTTGATCATGTCGTCGAAGTCGTACCGTTCAGCATCCCGCATCATGCCCTGGAACCGGTCAAACTGCCCTACAGCAGCGCGCAGTTTTTCCATCTTTTCCTTCTCCTCGTTGAACCTGTCCTGCTTCAGATCGCCGGCCTGGAATTCCTTGTATTTCTTTTTGTAGAGAAATTCGTCGCGCAAGGGCAGGTCGGCCAGGTAACTGTCAATTTTACCATTGATAAATTCCGGTGTCCAGCCTTCCCGTTTCATGGTGCTGAAGAGGGAAGAAAGGTTTTTGACTTCGTAATAAACATCGCCGCGGTATCGCTTAAGGGGATTGTCTTTTGGTAACGTATCGATCAGCTTCTTGAACAGCTGGATCTTTTCCAGTTCGGAGATGGCGTCGAGCGAATTCTTTTCAAAAAGCGAAAGGTTATCCTGGATCACATCGTTGCAGAAGGCGTGAAAAGTATGGATGTTCACCTTGTATGCTTCGGGACCGATAAACTGCAGCAGGCGTTTTCGCATGGCGAGTGCACCCGCATCCGTATAGGTTAAACAAAGGATATTATCCGGCGAGGCATCGGTATCGAGCAGGATCTTGCCGATCCGGCTCGCGAGGATCTGTGTTTTACCGGTGCCGGGGCCGGCGATCACCATCACCGGACCTTCGATCTGGTCCACCGCTTTGCGTTGCTGGGTATTTAGCTTTTCATATTCTTCAAGGAATTTGCTTTCCAGTCGTTCTCTGTTCAGTGACATTTTGTTAAACTTTTGAAGTAGTTGTCAGTTATTGGAAACAAGGTAACTTAAATAACAATTCATCCTTATGGCGGTTCACATGCTCAAGGCAGTCCAGCGTATTCCCGGCTCCCCGGCCGAAATCTGGGAATTTTTCTCCAACCCGGCCAACCTGGCAACCATCACCCCGGCTGAAATGGATTTCCGCGTGATTTCGGACAAATGGGAGAAAGAAATATATCCGGGTCAGATCATCGAGTACACAGTCCGCCCGGTATTCGGGATCCCATTTTACTGGATGACGGAAATCACACAGGTGCAATCACAGGTGTTTTTTATCGATGAACAACGGAAAGGGCCTTACTCATTGTGGCATCACCAGCATCACTTTGAACCGATCGATGGCGGGATGCTGATGACGGACATGGTGCATTACAGTAATCCAATGGGGTTCCTGGGTGAAATTGCGAATGCGGTGCTGGTGAAAAAGAAGCTGAGGGAGTTGTTTGAGTACCGGGTAAAAAAGATTGAAGAAAAGTTTGGGGAATGGGGCGGGGCTACGGTAACGATCAGGTAGCCGCCAACGCATTCCGCAAGTTCATGTGCTATGCGCCAGACGGGCGTTGAGATCCTTCCAGACTGACAAGTCAATCGGTTTGTATCGCTCACAGCAAGCTCCCTTTATAATCTTTTTTTCAACTCCGCAACCGGGAGGCTCATCATCCGCCCGATTGGTTTCCCGTTGCGGTAAGTGATTACGCGCAGCAATGATGCGTCTATCGGTACTTTCAGCGGTTCTTTGTATGTTGGATAATACTGGTCGGGATAGGAGTTGTCAAAACTGTAATGGATCTGCAGGCCATCGATTTCGGGGGTAAGTTCGATCAGGAGCTGGTTGGTATCGCCTTTGACTGTAATGGCCGGATCGTACATGGATGGGGCATATTTGGTACGGGCAGAGTCGAGGCGGACGAGCTGTTTCTCGACACGGGTTACAAAGCCGGGCCAGTCGCGGGTTTTGGCGGGCGACCATAAAACCTCGGAGATTGCAAAGGCCCGGGGCCAGATCATGTACTGGACCTGGCGAATGTTATAAACCTGTTCTGTCCACAGGTTGCCCTGCCCGCCAAGGATAAATTTCGGATCAACATTTTCCGGTACCGGCTCAAAAGTGTAGACTTTCTTTAAGCGTAACGATGCATACACCGGCGGCTCCATGCTGATATCGCTCTGCATATAATCGAGATAAACATGACTCACCGGGGTCATCACCACATAGTGACCCATCTTTGCGGCTTCGGTTCCTTCCTTCATACCATGCCAGCTCATGATCGCCGCGTTTTCGGCAAGCCCGCCCGCCATGATTTCGTCCCACCCGATCATTTTCTTGCCCTTGGAAGCAATGATTTTTGCCACACGTTTTACAAAGTAGGCCTGCACCTGGTCCAGGTCTTTCAGGTTCTCCTTCTGCATGAGCGCCTTCACGGCTTCCGATTTTTCCCAAAAATTCCTGGCTGTTTCATCACCACCCATATGGATATACTCGAAAGGAAACAACTGTGCAACTTCGGTAAATACTTTATCAAGGAACGTGTAAACGGCTTCATTGGCCGGGCAAAGTGCATTATCAACCAATCCATAAAAATGACCGGTAGGCGGCCACTCCATAAATTTATCACCGGCCCCGGGTGCCTTCACCCCTGGGGTACAGGCTAGTTCCGGGTAAGCAGCAATGGCTGCCATACTGTGACCCGGCACATCAATTTCCGGAACGATGTCCACATATTTTGAGCGGGCATATTTTACCACGTCACGAACCTGGTCCTGCGTGTAAAAGCCGCCATAGGTGCGGGGTTCATTGGGCAATGGGGCTTTGAAAGTACCGAACGTACCGATCCTCTCCGGCCGCATGGCACCCACTTCCACCAGTTTCGGAAGGCTTTTGATCTCAATGCGCCAGCCTTCATCATCGGCCAGGTGCCAGTGCAGTACATTGAATTTATATTTCGCCATCTGGTCGATAAACAGTTTAACCTCATCCACTGTAAAAAAGTGGCGGGCTACGTCGAGCATCAGCCCACGCCAGGCAAACCTTGGTTCATCCTGGATAGTCACAGCAGCCAGCTTCCATGTTTTTTCCGATGAAACCGGCGCTTCTATGGCGGGAGGAAGCAGTTGTAACAGCGTTTGCAGCCCATAAAAAATACCCGCTGGTTCTGCCGCACGCAGCAGGATGCCGGTGCTGCTGATGCCAAGCGAATAAGACCCTGTTTTGCCTTTTACCGCAGGGTCAATGACAAACCGGATTCCGGACCCGGCCTGGCCGGAAACAACGGTGGTTTTATATGCCGGGGAATGATTTAATGCTGTTGAAAAAAGCGACGCAATCGCCATCACTTCCTTATTACTGCCGGAATAGATTTTTTCGGCCGGACGGATGGTGAAGCTGCCCTGCGCACTACGTACCGAAACCGGGGCGGGAATAAGGTATGCGGCCGGCGTTGTTTGCTGCGAAACAGCCGTCATGCTCAAAGCTGCCAGCACTGAAATAAGGAAGATTTGTTTCATATGAATCATTAAGTCCTGTAATATAATTTAAAAGGAAGTCAGCCATTTGCACAAATCAGGGGAATCGACTAATTTTCGGCCCGAACCGGTGTTACGCCCGCCACCAACTGTGTTACACCGTTTAAACCACCCATGATTTTTCGTTTTTGTGCGATTGTGCCCCTGCTGCTGCTGTATAGTGCCGTGTCCTGCCAGGATGTAACGGTGTACCAGTTCCTCCAGGACGATTCCCTCCTCAAACAACAATATTTAAACACTACACTGAAAAAGAAGGACCAGCTGCTGGCTTCGGTGGGAAAGGAATACGCTAAAGATTATAAGGAAATTTATAAGCGCCAGTTTGCCAGCATCGGTGAGATCTGGTCATCCGGCCGCCCGGTTACAGCAACCCGCGCGCACCAGTACCTGCAGTCCATTGTAAAAAAAGTAATGGATGGCAACCCCGAACTGAAGGACAACGATGCCCGCGTGGTATTCACCCGCGACTGGTGGCCAAATGCAGCCAGTATGGGTGACGGTACAATCATCATCAACGCGGGGCTGGTGACGGGACTTGACAATGAAGCAGAAATCGCTTTTGTGGTTTGCCATGAACTGGCGCACTACTACCTGGAGCACACACCAAAAAGCATTGCCAAATGGGTGAAGCTGCAGAACAGCGAAGAGTTCAAAGCTGAGGTCAAACGTTTATCCAAAGAACAATACCGCGTCAATGCCCAACTGAATGAACTCCTGAAAGGGATTTCATTTGATACCCGCAGCCATAGCCGCGACAATGAAATTGAAGCCGACCGTTACGCATTCCATTTCCTTAAAAATTCCGGATACGACTGCGAGGGCATGAACAGTTGCCTGGATAAACTGGACAAAATCGATGATAACCTTTTTATCGCCCCGGTCAATCTCGAACGTGTTTTCAATTTTACCAGTTACCCGTTCAACCAAAAATGGATAAGGGAAGAGACGGCCATTTTTTCAGCAATGAAAACAGGGGACACTGAACTCACCCAGGCGCAGAAGGACTCGCTGAAAACGCACCCCGATTGCAGTCACCGTAAAGCAATGGTTGCCGATTCTATCCTGGCAGTGAAAGGCAGGGGAAAGAATTTCCAGGTGGACTCCCTGTACCTGCAAACATTAAAACAGGAGTTTACGCTGGAGATTATGGAACAGAGTTACCGTGATGAAAACCTGGGCCGCAATCTTTATTTTGCCATTACGTACCTCAATACACATCCGGATGACCCACTGGCCGTTTACAGTATCGCCCGCGCACTGAACGACCTCTATATGGTGCAACGTGACCATAAACTCGGCTACACCATTGATAGCGAGAAACGGAGTAATCCACCTGAATACAACAAACTCCTCCGCATGCTTTCGAAGATCCGGCTTGGCGAGCTATCAGAACTTGCGTGGAATTTTGCCAAACAACATGAGCCGTTTATGAAGACATACCCGGGTTACCTGGAGCTGGTCGAAACCGCGCGAAGCAATCGCCAACCGTAAAGCATCATAAAAAACTTTCCTATTATATCAACAATCCACCAATTCAAACTTTAAAATCTCCAAATGAAAAAAACGCTCACACTCCTGTCCTTCCTCTGCCTGATGGTGACGGGACTTTTTGCACAGACCCTCGGCATTGAAAATGTGCAACGGGCCACCCTCCGTAACAGCGCCGCTATCCGCGAAGGATCGGAAGTAAAGGGCTATTATTTCTTTTATGTAAGTGACAAGATTGACAAAAGGACTTATGAGTACACGCTTCGTATTACGGACAACAACCTGGCAACACTGAAGGATGTGAAATTTACCGATTCGAAGTATGTGCAGGTGCTGGAATCATCTTTCAACGGGACCGACCTGATTTTCCTTTTCTACAATGAGAAGGAACGGACGTTTGAATACCAGACTTACGGGGCAGATGGCAAAAAGAAGTTCACGTATACCCGCGAACTGTCCAAAAAAGAAACGAAACTGCTTGAACTGACTTATCTGGCCGACGAGGAAGACACCTACAAAGGCCTGTACCCGGTTGAAGGGCAGGGATTCATTTCAAATATGCCAAGCCGGGAAGACAAAGACTTTACTTTCCAGGTTGATTTCTTTTCAACCGAAAAAAGAAAGCAATGGACTTACATTCCGACCGAAGGGGCGAAAAAGCATGTGGGGGACTACCTTGGTACTGCTAACGGGGTGGTATACATGGGAGTGCTGGAGTATGGAAGCAAAATGGACCAGAAACCTGATTCATACATTATCGGACTGGACATGGCTACCGGTAAAAAATTATTCCAGAATGCTACCGACAACGGAAAATACCGTTACTACCCGAGCAGTATGAACGTGGTAGGTGGTAAGGCATACATTTTTGGTGAATATTTTGACCTGAACGGAAATATCATCAAAGATAAATCTTCGGGATTCGCTTTTCTCGGGATCGATGAAAAAGGAAAAATCGTGAGCGAAAAGTTTAACAGCTGGGACCTGCAACTTGGTAAATTCCTCGATGTAAGTTCCAAAGGAAGGATCGCTGATTTCGGGTACATGTATGTGCACCAGATTATCCAGTTGGCCGATGGTGATGTTTATGCAATCGGTGAAGGCTGGAAAAAACAGGCAAGTACGCTGGGTATCATGTCGCAGGTGGCAAGCGCTGCCGCTGGCGGTGGTGGTCGGGGTATGGCTGCTGCAATCAAGATTAAAATCACCGACCTGATCATCATCCGTTTTGACAAGGATTTTAATGTTAAGGGGGCGCAGGTGTATGCGAAACGGGATAATCCGATCGAACTGCCGCAGGGTGTGGGACTGGCTGCTGGGCCGGCCCTGGCAAAAATGATTAAATACAACTATGGCGGATTCGATTACGCATACTCCCAGGTAAACAAAGACCGCACTGCGTTTTCTGTTTGTTATGAAGACTATGTAAAAGACAAGGAAAACGATTACAAGGGACAAACCTTTAATTCGATCAGTTTTGAAGATGGTAAATTTTCACAGGATATGATCAGGACCAAATCAAAAGCGACATCTTCAGTAGTGATGCCTGCCCAACAGGGCAAAGTGCTCATCCTCGAATATTTTAAAAAGGACAAAAGGCTTGATGCCCATTTCGAAAAACTGAATTAATTGGGTTGTTATAACAGCATGAAAAAAATCCCCGGCAGAGTCAGTCTGCCGGGGATTTTTCTTTGCGGGCAGGATAGATGCTGCCTGGATTTCTTATAATGCTTTCGGGATTTCTGCATGGCTGGTTTCTTCCTGCCGGTCAATTCATATTCCTGAATTCAACTGGTGTTTTACCCGTTTTTCGTTTAAACAATTTTGTAAAATACTGGGGATATTCAAATCCGAGGGAGTAGGCAATTTCGCTGACTGAGCGGTGGGTGTTCAGCAGGATGCTCTTTGCTTCTTCGATCAGGTGAAAGTGAATATGGTCCTGTGCATTGCGGCCCGTTTCTTTCTTCAGCAGGTCGCCCAGGTAACCCGGTGAAAGGTTTACGTGCGACGCGAGGTATTTCACGGTTGGCAGGCCTTTCTCATTTTTGTCGCTGTCCTGGAAATACCCGGCCAGCAATTTTTCCACCTGCATCACTACATCGTTGTTTGAATGTTTGCGGGTGATGAACTGGCGACCGTAAAACCGGGAGCAGTAATTCAGCAACAGTTCGATCGATGACACAATGATGGCCTGGCTATGTACATCGATGTTCTCCAGCAGCTCGGATTCAATTTTCTGCAGGCAGTCGTTGAGCAGTTGTTTTTCTTTATCCGACAGGTGCAGTGACTCGGACACTTCATAGGAAAAGAATGTATAGTCCTTCATCTTTTCAATCAGCGACGTATTCCTGATAAAGTCAGGATGGAAAAACAGACCCCAGCCGGCCATGGTCGGGTCCGTTTCCTCATCAGAATCCATTTCCAGTGTTTGTCCGGGCGAAAGGCATACCAGCCGGCCATCGCGGAAGTCGACCGATTTGCGGCCGTACCGGATATTGTCGCCGCTGTATTCCTTGAAGAGGATGGCGTAGAAGTCGGCCCCTATCCGCGTATTCACCTCTACCTGTACATGACTTTTAGTAAAATCCAGCACGGCTACCAGCGGGTGCAATGGCTTGCCTTCGGTCCCGAAAGTTTTGAACAGGTCGGTCATGTCGGCCATATGGATATACTTGCTCATGGTACAGCAAATTTAGATAGTAAACTGCGCTTTCAGTGCCTGGTCCAGGGCTGCGTCATCGAGATGTTTCCGGGCTTCAATCAACTGGCGGGAGTCATCCCCTGCCACATAGCGGAGCCGGGAGCTTCCATCAGTGGCCGCCTTATAAATAACTTCGGCTATCTGGGTCGGGGTGGATGCGGTGGCAAAAAAACCTTCCATCGCGTGAAGCACCTTACCCAGTAGGGGCTGGTACTCGGTCAGCTTTTCATCGTTGCTGATATCCATCGAACGACCTTTGAAGTCGGTTGCTACAGCACCCGGCTCAACAAGTTTTACTTTCACCCCAAACTCACCAAGTTCAAACGCCAGTGCTTCGGAGATGCCTTCCACCGCGAACTTGGTGCCGTGGTACAACGCGCCGAAAGGAAAGGCCAGCTTGCCACCTACGGATGAAATAT
>SDZZ01000673.1 GCA_004173255.1 Chitinophagaceae bacterium
AACTATGTGGATGTGTACCTGACTGCTTCCGCCAGCGATTTGAATCAACCGGCTACTTCAGGCTATTTTGTACGTCTCGGAAACACAGACGATGAAATCTGTTTATACCGCAAAGATGTAAACGGCACCAGTACAAAACTCATCGACGGCGTGAATGGTGTACTCAATACCAGCAACAATAGCATGCGCATCCGCGTTATCCGGAATGCGGCGAATCAATGGAATCTTTCCCGCGATCTTTCTGGCACAGGAACAAATTATACAAGTGAAGGTGTGGTAACTGATGCCTCTTTCACTACCTCTGCCTTCTTCGGCATACAGGTAAGGCAGAGTACGGCCAGCTTTTTTCAAAGACATTTTTTCGATGATATTGAAGTGAAGGATTACACGCCGGATGTTACACCGCCTGCAGTTCAATCAGCTACACCGCTGTCTGCCACTGCACTGGACGTGCTTTTCAGCGAACCACTGGATATTACAACAGCGCAGACCATTGCGAATTATACGGTGAGTAACAGCATCGGCAACCCTGTTTCAGCGGTACGCGATGCCAGCAATTTTGCGCTGGTGCATTTAACCTTTGCCAATAGCTTTCCCAACCGTACCAACCTGGTGCTAACAGTAAACGGGGTAAAAGACCTGGCCGGGAATACACTTACCAACGGCACGGCGAACTTTAGTTATTTCACCGCTATCCCTTATGATATCGTGATAGATGAACTGATGGCAGATCCAACACCCTTGGTTGGTTTACCGGATGCAGAATGGATTGAATTGAAAAATACAACCGGCTTTGATATCAACCTGCTTGGCTGGAGACTGGGTAAATCCACCGGCCAGAGCGGACCGATGCCGGCGTACGTTTTAAAACCGGATAGTTTCGTGGTGGTTTGTACCGGCAGTGCAGTAGCGGCTTTGGCGCCATTCGGACCAACGATTGCTGTTACCAGTTTTCCAAGCTTGAACAACACCGGCGATTTGATCTACCTGCGTTCACCACAAGGCTTTATCATACATGCGGTGAATTATACCGATGCCTGGTACCAGAATGAATTGAAAAAAGACGGTGGCTGGACCCTGGAAATGATCGATACCCGCAACCCTTGTTCAGGCATGTCGAACTGGAAAGCAAGTATCGATGCAAAAGGTGGAACACCCGCAAAAAAAGAATTCCGCAGATGCGATAAATGCCGACCAGGCAGCACCTCGTTTACTGCGTGCATACGCTACCGATAGCATCACCGTTACGCTGGTTTTCAGCGAGCCGATGGATAGCACGAAAGCAAGTCTTGTAAATGGTTACAGCATCAGCGATGGCATCGGCGCACCGGCACAGGTTATCCCGGTGGCACCCTTATTCGACAGGGTAACGCTTAAACTCACCGGGGCAAATGCTTTGGCAAGAAATAAAATTTATACGGTGACCGTTACCGCAATTGCCGATTGTGCAGGCAATGCGGTGGGCAGCTCCAACATGGCGCGCGTTGGCTTATACGAACACATCGATAGTTTTAATATAGTGGTGAACGAAATTTTATTCAACCCTAAATCAAACGGCGTTGATTACGTGGAATTCTACAACCGCAGCAATAAAATTCTCAACCTGAAAAATGCCTATATCGCCAACCGTGCTACCAATGGCAGTATCGGCAGCATTACGCAGTTATCTGCAGAAGATTACCTGCTTTTCCCGCAAGACTTTATCGTGGTGACTTCAGACCCTTCGATCGTTAAGCGCGATTACCTGGCGCAGAACCCGGATGCTTTTTTAACCGTATCCACGCCAAGTTTTAATGATGATGCCGGTAATGTGATCCTGTTGAACGAGCAGGGAAATATTGTGGATGCTGTTTCAT
>SDZZ01000674.1 GCA_004173255.1 Chitinophagaceae bacterium
GCATACAGTTTCGCCGTGGCGGCATTGCGTTCCTCGGCGCGTTGCCAGAACTCGCGCGAGTCGTTGCCCTGGAAGGGTACCATGTCTTTCTGCGACTGGTGGATAAAAATGCCGAACCTTTTTTTCATGACCTGGTCGGGGCTCATGGGGATGGCCATTTCGATCTCCTCGATATTCCATTCCTGCCAGGCGCCTTTGTACAGCCACAGCCAGCAGTTACGGATCCAGGGTTCACCCGCAGCCCGCAGACGGCGCAGCGCTTCCAGCACCACGTTGAAACAAACGATATGGGTGCCATGGGGATCGGCAAAATCACCGGCACAGTACACCTGCTGCGGCTGTATTTTCCGTAACAGCTCCATGGTGATCTTCACGTCTTTTTCGCCCATCGGTTTTTTCTCGATGGTACCGGTTTCATAAAACGGAAGGTTCATAAAATGGATGCGGTCGTCGCCCAGCCCCACGTAGCGGCAGGTGGCGGCGGCTTCCCCGCGGCGGATCAGTCCCTTGATACTGCGGATCACAGGGGTATCGACCTGGTTGGATTTTTTAGTGGCAATAAACCGGCGCGCATTGGCCAGGATCTTCCCGGTCGCCGCGGTATCGGTGCCCGCAATCTCCTGTACCCCTACGGCGAAGTCGAGGTAGCGGGTGACGAACTCATCGGTCACCGCGATATTACCCGAGGTCTGGTAACCCACATGCACCTCATGTCCCTGGTCGTGCAATCGCTGGAAGGTACCGCCCATGCTGATGATATCGTCATCGGGGTGGGGGGAGAAGATGATCACTTTTTTGGGATAGGGGTCCGAGCGTTCGGGGTGCTGGGGAATCACGGCATTGGGTTTACCACCGGGCCAGCCGGTGATGGAATCGCGCAGCAGGTAATACACCTGCAGGTTGATCTCGTAGGCATCGCCTTTTTCGACCAGCAGGTCACTGAGACCGTATTCATTGTAATCGGAGTTGGTAAGACTTAACACCGGTTTTTTCAATCGCAGCGCCATATTGGTCACAGCTTTTTTGATCATGGCATCGGTCCATTCGCATTCACCGGTGAGCCAGGGGGACTTGAAGCGGGTGAGCTCGGCGGCGGCCGACTGGTCCACCACGAAGGTCACGTCATCATGGTTCTGCAGCAGGGAGGCGGGCACGTGTTCGGAGTCGTCCTGCTCCACGGCCTGTTGGATCACGGGGGCCTTGCCCGATCCCCAGGCCATCAGCAGGATGCGCCGGGAACGCAGGATGGTGGCGATGCCCATGGTAATGGCCAGCCGCGGCACTTCGGAGATATTGGCAAACTCGTAGGCATTGGCAATGCGGGTGGAGTTGTCCAGGGTGATCAGGCGGGTGCGGGAATAGATACCCGAGCCGGGTTCATTGAAGCCGATATGGCCGTTGTTGCCGATACCCAGCACCTGCAGGTCAATGCCGCCGGCATCGGCGATCTTTTTTTCATAGGCCGCACAGTGTTTTTTGATATCGGCCTTGGCCACGGTGCCATCGGGCAGGTGGGTGTTGGCGGGGTTGATGTCGATGTGATCAAACAGGTTCACCCGCATAAAGCGGTGGTAACTCTGGAGGGCATCGGGGGCAATGGGATAGTATTCGTCGAGGTTGAAGGTGATGACATTTTTGAACGAAAGTTTTTCCTCGCGGTGCAGCCGCACCAGTTCGGCATAGAGGCTGCGGGGGGAAGAGCCGGTGGCCAGGCCCAGCACACAGGTTTGTTTTTTCTTTTGTTTATCGCGGATGAGTGCTGCAATCTGTGCCGCCACATACACGGAGCCCTCGTGGATGGACGGGGAGATATGGACCGGGATCTTTTCGAAGCTGTCGGTAAGGTC
>SDZZ01000185.1 GCA_004173255.1 Chitinophagaceae bacterium
TGGCAAACGTGCCGAACATTTTATCCCAGATAATCAGCACATCGCCATAGTTTCTATCCAGGTATTCGGGGTTTGATGCGTGATGGATTCCGTGGTGGGTGGGGGTGACCAGCACTTTTTCAAACCAGCCCCATTTGCCCAGTACGCGGGTATGGATAAAAAACGGGTATAGTCCATGCACCAGCAGCAGTACCGTAATCATTTCTGCCGGGAACCCGATCAGTGGCAATACTGACCAGAAACAGCTACGCACCATTGCCTGGAAAACCGTGATACGCGCGGAAACGGTGTAATTGAAGTCCTCACTCTGGTGATGCACCACATGCACTGCCCAGAAGGTATTGATCTCGTGGGCCGACCGGTGATACCAGTACCAGACCAGGTCTGTTGCAAGGAATAGCAGGATCCAGGTCCACCACGATGCCCTGATATCGAAAATGGCGAAGTGTTGATGGATGTACCGGAAAACGAAAAAGAAAAGACCGGTAACAAAAATGTCCATCAGCCTTTCAGCTATACCGACATTCAGGTTGGCGATCGATTCAGCATACTGGAAAAAATTCTTTCCGCGTTTTTTAGATACATAGTATTCGAGCCCGATAAAAAACAGGAACAGGGGCACGGCAAGCCCAATGAAATTCCACTGCATGGCGATGTGTTTTGAATGGATCTTAAAAGTCTACTTCTTTGGTAGACTTTTCAAAAGTAAGGCAGATGGTTGGTTTAACCAAACAAACCATCAGGCTTCGCCCGCCTTCACGGCAACGCCATCAAAAAAGTTGGAAAGATCATGGAACATGTCACGGAAGAAAGGGAGTATAACACCGAGTGCGTTGATAAACCAGGGACCGATGGGTCGAAGATATACGTAGGTGGCAGACTTGTCCAGTGTTTCTGGTTTGATCAGGTTAAGTTCCGTTGCGTAAAAAAGAACAACACTGTAAACCGTTATGTACAGCAGGGCATACAGCAGTATTCCTGCCAGCCGGTTAACCCAGCCGAGCATACCCAGTTCTACTGTTTTCTGGATCAGGTTGGCACCAAGACGCACCAGTAATACCACCACAATAAACACTAGTGCAAAAGAAAGGAAGGGCAGCCAGTCTTTCGATACGGAAGTAGAGTCAGCCAGCCAGGAAGCCGTAATGGCAGAGAGTTTCATGGCCGCTGCCAGTCCGACCACAATGGCAATAAATGAAAAGATACCAACGATGAAACCCCGCTGGTATCCTTTCACAGCCGCAAGGATCAGTAGTACAACGAGAATACCATCAATCAGCATGCGTGTTGTATTAGTTCTTGTTATTTCGCCAGCTCTTCCTTCACAATTCCGGAGATCAGCTTGCCTTCCGCCTTGCCGGCAAGTTCCTTTGTAGCAGCACCCATCACCTTGCCCATGTCGGCTGGTGAAGAGGCGCCGGTCTTTGCAATAATCCCTTTGATGATGGCACGTACTTCATCCTCCCCCATCTGCGCAGGCAGGAATTTTTCAATGATGTCCAGTTCTTCCTGTTCCTTTACGGCCAGGTCTTCGCGGTTCTGCGCCTGGAAAATCTCGAGTGAGTCTTTCCGCGACTTCACCAGTTTTTGGAGCAGTTTGGTTTCATCTTCCTCCTTCAGTTCACCGTGTGCACCTTCTGCAGTTTTTGCATTGAGGATGGCGGCCTTGATGGCACGGAGGCTCCTTAATGCTTTTTCGTCCTTTGCAAGCATGGCCGTTTTAAGGTCGACCATTATTTTCTGTTCAAGACTCATGCTTATAATTATTAAAAGTGATCAATCAGTTTGTAGCACCGGCTCCTTTTCTGCAGCGTGTTCCTGTACTGCTTCGCCCGGTGGTATTGGGCTCGCTCCCTTCCCTGCACGGTTCCGGTGCGCCGCTTTTTCAGCCCGCCTTGTTTTCTTTCAGTTGTTTTTCGCGGAATTTTTCATAAAAATCATGTGCTGATTTTTTCATGTCGGTTACCAGGTCGTGATGCTGGGTTGCCCGGCCATACGTATCGGCCATGGTCATCATAGTCTGGAAAAAAAAATCCGCCATCTCGTCCACCATCATGTCCTTGGTCCACAGGTCGATCCGGAGCGCCGATTTCTCAGCACCATCCCAGAACGCCAGCATCATGGCTTTGGCTTTCTGTGCATCATCAGCCGGGTTATCGGTTGCATTCCACCAGATCGCTTCCGGAACTTTCGTTTCGTCGGTCTGTACATCTATTATGATCTGTTTCATCTGTTGTTTGAATTAAAGGCAGCAAAGGTAACTATTTCAGCAGGGCGGAAATGACCACCCCGGCTAAATCTTGCCAGCTGGCAGTTGCTGCCATCCGGAGACCAGCATCGCATTTAGCCGACCGCAATGACTCATTTTTATAAATGGTCATCATATTTTCTGCAAGATCAACCTGCCTTGAAGCATCGTAAAACACCATCGCCTCATCGGCCGTACCATGAAACTGTGGCTGGTCGGGCACTATAGCCGGCACTCCGGTGGCACACACTTCCGGCACCAGCGATGGCTGCCCCTGGGGTGGAAACAGCACCGCATAGGCGGCGCCAACCAGCGAAGGCAACACAGCGGGCTTTACGTTGCGCATGACCACCAGGTCGTTTTTATACAGGTAATGGTCCAGGCTGGAAAGGAACTTTACATCGGTTCCTGCCGGAGCCCCCGCCAGTACCAGTCTCCAGTCGCTCTTCTGCCGTTTTTTGAACACCGAAAAGGCCTTTACCAATTCCATCAGACTCCCATCCAGCGGGCCCATGTACAAAAAATAGTTCCGCCCGCCGGTGTGCACCAGCCGGGTGGCCTCTTTTGCGTGGAAGTCCAGCGGTACATAAGCCGCCCTGGCAGGGCGTTGCGCAACCACCAAAGGCACATCTGCCAAAGCCGCTGCTATGGCGGGTTTCCGGACCACGGATGGCGAAGCCGTAAACAATCCCTTCAACCCCCGTGCGGCCCTGTGGGCCGACTTTTCCGTTAACCGTGCCTCCCCGTCGAACCACGCGAAACATGAAACACCTTTCACCTGGTGGATAGCGTTCACCGACAGGAAACGGTCAGCTTTCAGTGCCCGTATACGCGCGGGCAAACCCGCCATATTCCACCAGGCTGCGGCCAGTGCCGACCGTTGAGGAAGCGATATGACGGATAACCCTGGGAAAAGCAGATGGCCAGCATCGGGACCGCCAGGCGCACCCGGTTCATCAGCGGTTGTAAGCCCATGCCTGTAAGCTGGCGCCAGATGCGGGTTTCCGGCCAGGTCAGAGCCCTCTGCCAGGATGGAAACGGTATGACCCTTCAACCCCTCCAACAGCCCGGGCAATAGCTCGCCGGCAAAAAAAGAAGGGGGAAACACGTCTTCCGTAGCCGGACCGTCTATATATATTACGATGTTCATGCGGATGCAAAGTTAGTTTTTCCGTGCTGAACGGGTAGCATCTCTGAAGACGGGTCGTCATTTCACCGATAAACCGTATCGTCACATTACTACAAATGATGTCGTGAATTTCCCGCGTTGATCTTCCCTCATTTTACAGCAAATACGGTAAGGCAAACAACGAACAAGTACCGTTGTGACCCGGAAATGGCGGCACTATCTTTATCCCGTTGTGAACATTCCAATTCCTTGTGTAAAATCAGTTTCCTATGAAACAATTGTACTCCCGTCTAAAAACCTGCCTGGTCTTTCCCCTGCTGGGACTGCTCTGCGCACCGTTTATAAGTAACGCGCAGACCTGTCCCGATGGAACTCCCCAGGGCTCCACCCCGTTTAACCACCTTGTAAGTGTGGGAGGTGGCATGTCAAACGTCCAGGTTAAACTGCCGAAAATGAATCCGGCCAACGGGATGGTAACCTGCGCAAACCTCTGCGTTACCATTACCGGCATCCTGAAGAACTTCAAAATGGAGAACGAAGACCCGTCTGCAGGGACTACTGCAACCATCTACTATACGCGGACCGATAACATTACCGGCCCGGGTCTGTCGACCGCTATCAACAACAGCGTCAGCATCGATCCATACGGCGCAATCCCCCTTGGACCAAAGAATGGAGTTCCTAACTCAGGACCCGATTTCTTCAGCGTGACCAATGATACCATCATGAACACGACTACCATCTGCCGCAACATCTCCGACTCGGCCACCCTGTCGCAGTTTTACGGAACAGACAGCGTGACCTACCAGTATAATATTTCTGCATTTGTCGTGGTGAACACCGGTGGCGATATCGAAAACATGTCCTTCTCCACTATTGCCCTGGCCAACTTCAGGATGACCTATTGTACCTGCCCGGCCATTGTGCTGCCTATCAACGTGCACTCCTTCGAAGTAACGAAACTGCTCAGCGATAAAGCGCGCCTCACCTGGAATGGCTTCGATGAATCGACCGGTAACTATTCCTACGTAGCCGAGGTAAGCCGCGATGGACGCAGCTTTACCCCGATAGGCAGTTTTGACAAACAGGCTTCAGCCGATGCCACCTATAAAACCGATTATACAGCCGCCCTTGGGCAGGGTGTATACTACTTCCGGATCAAACAAGTGTATACAAATGGTTACACCCGCTTTAGTAACATCCGCCAGGTTGAACTGGGAAAATCCGCAGGACCTAAATTTTCTGTGTATCCAAACCCATCAACCGGTATTGTTGGTATCAAATTTGATAATAATCGGAGCGGACAATACGGCCTCCGGATTTTCAATGCGCTTGGCCAGATAGTAGTGAGTAAAGAGTTGTCCGTAAGTAGTTCTTCTTATAACCAGGTAGCAAAACTCGAGACCGGTGTATACTGGGTCCGGTTAACTGACAAGGACACGAATGAGTCCAGCGTCAACCAGATTATAATTAAATGACCTCTTAGGTGGAAGAGGATGGTGGCTTGTAAAAGGGGCCTTGGTTCGGGGCCCCTTTCTTTTAACCCTCCATTTTATCCAGCCTAAATATTCTTCCCGAAGACTGCCGGTTCCTCTATTGGATCCGGCAGTTTTTTTTGCCTCAACAGCGGCTAAAAAATTATTTACTATATTTATGCCGTCTTCACGCTTGAAGCAGCGGCGCCAGCCACTAACCAACCGGGCGCCTTACAACAATAACTTACGCTACTTAGTTTTCTACTATGGATATCGCTAATATGGAATATAACACCACACGCAATGGTCTGGCCATGCGTGAATATGGTCGCCATGTGCAAAAGATGATTGAACACGTCCTCACCATTGAGGACCCCGAACGCCGCCAGGGTAACTCGCATGCAGTGATCGAACTGATGGGTTTCCTGAACCCCCACCTGAAAAATGTGGAGGACTTCCGGCATAAACTCTGGGACCACCTGTTCCTGATCTCCGATTTTAAACTGGATGTAAAATCACCCTACCCCATCCCGACACGTGAACAGCTGTACGAAAAGCCCAGGCCGCTTCCTTACCCTAAACGGCATCCAAAGCATTCACACCTGGGTAAAAACCTTGAACTGATTATCCGCAAGGCACTGGATGAACAGGACCCCGAAAAACGCGCAGGCTTTGCAAATGCCATCGCGTACTATATGAAACTTGCTTACAACAACTGGCATAAAGAAACCGTACACGATGACGCTATCCAGAGCGAACTGACCGGCATTACCGACGGACAACTGCAGTTTACCAATACACCATATGTAAAAGCATTCCGTCCGCAGGAAAACCGCGAACGCGAACGCAGCGGCGGTTATGGTAAACAACGCGGTAAATTCCAGCATCGCAGCAACAGCGGCGGTGGTGGCGGCGGTAACAATGGAAATAATAACCAGCGGCGCAATGACAACCGTGGCGGCGGTGGTGGCAACTTCAAGAAGAAACGTTACTGATCAACGTGCGGCTTGCAGAAGGAACTTCTGCTCCCAACGCTGACGTCAACAGGACGTTCAACTTTTCATACCTGCATACCTGACTTTATCAATCCCGGACACATAGGTATTACTCCCGGATAGAAGAACATAAAAGGTATTACTCCCGAATAGAAGAACATAAAACCTGACTGAAGATGACCGGCAAAAAAGCCGGTCGTTTTTTTTACCGGTGACGCCGGTATTCCCCCATCAATAACCGGAAATTATACATCCGCCCGGCCCATTTTTACCGCAGCGCTATCAGACTAAAAAATTATATTGCGCACCATAACATTTTACCATGCATTCATTTGAAGTAAGGGGAGGGAAAAAACTGAAAGGGGACATTACGCCGCAAGGTGCAAAAAACGAAGCGCTGCAGATCATCAGTGCAGTGTTGCTGACGGCTGAGCCGGTCACCGTTACGAATATCCCGGACATCATTGATGTAAACCTGCTGATTGAATTGCTGATGGACATGAATGTGAAAGTGGAACGGCCGAAACGCGACACCTGTGTGTTCCGTTCCGACAATGTCAATATCGCTTTCCTGCACAGCGAAGAATATAAAAAGAAAAGCGGCCGCCTGCGCGGATCCGTTATGCTGGCCGGACCAATGCTGGGCCGTTTCCGGGAGGCATTCATTCCCAAACCAGGCGGCGACAAGATTGGCCGGCGCCGGCTCGACACGCATATTGTGGGCTTCGAAAAAATGGGAGCCACATTCAACTACCATCCGGAAAACGGATTCTTCCACCTGGAGGGCTCAAAACTCCGCGGCACCCAGATGCTGCTGGATGAACCTTCAGTAACTGGTACCGCCAACCTGGTGATGGCTGCCGTGCTGGTGCCTGGCGTAACCAGGATTTATAATGCCGCCTGCGAACCTTACCTGCAACAACTGTGCTCCATGCTGAACCGCATGGGTGCAAAAATCAACGGCGTGGGAAGTAACCTGCTCACCATTGAAGGTGTTGAATCACTCGGTGGCACCGAACACCGGATCCTTCCCGACATGATCGAGGTAGGCTCCTTCATCGGTCTTGCAGCCATGACACAAAGTGAGGTCACTATTAAGAATGCAGGACTCGAGCACCTGGGCATCATTCCCGATAAATTCAAACAACTGGGAATCGAAATGGAATTCCGCGGTGATGATATCTATATCCCTTCGCAGGAATTATATGAAGTGCAGCGTTATCTTGATGGCGGTGTATTGACTATTTACGATCATCCATGGCCTGGCTTCACACCCGACCTGCTGAGCATTGTGCTGGTCACCGCCATCCAGGCCAAGGGCAGTGTGCTCATTCACCAGAAGATGTTTGAAAGCCGCCTGTTCTTTGTAGATAAACTGATCGATATGGGTGCACAGATCATCCTCTGTGATCCGCACCGTGCGGTGGTGATCGGGCTCGAACGCCAGCAGCGTCTGCGCGGTATCACCATGAGCAGCCCCGACATACGGGCAGGTGTATCCCTGCTGATTGCTGCATTAAGCGCCGAAGGCAAAAGCACTATCCAGAATATTGAACAGATTGACCGGGGTTACCAGTATATCGATGACCGACTGCGTGCACTGGGTGCCGATATCAAACGGGTGGACGGGTAAAATCAGCTGACGAGTTCAACCACTTCGAATTTTTTATTGAGCACCACCAGCGATGCTTCATACCCTTCGCGGATCATGCCCGTGTGACCATCCTTCCCCAGCATCCTGGCGGGATATAATGAACACATGCGAAGTGCTTCTTCCATTGAAAGCCCAACCTGCAGCACCAGGTTGCGCACAGCCTCATTCATTTTTAGAGCTGAGCCGCTGAGTATACCCCCCGATTCAAACTTGTTTCCCGCGGCCACATGGGGGTACGGTCCTTTGGAAGTTTCCGTTACCGCATCAGTAATCACAAATAACCTCTCCTGCATGATTTTTTTTGCTATGCTGACAGCAGAAAAGTCAACATGGATACCATCGGGGATTATACTCGCCATCACTGAACCATGGTCCATTGTGGCACCTGTAAGCCCGGTGGCACGATGATGCAACGGGCTCATGGCATTGAACAGGTGGGTAACCGCAGGTATGCCAGCTTCAAATGCGTCTGTTGCCTGGCGATAGGTAGCATCACTGTGGCCGGCCGATATAAGGATGCCCTGTTCACGGATCAGGCCGATCACTTCGTCATTGCATTTTTCCGGTGCCAGTGTAATCATGCGGATCACTCCCTTGCCATACCCGAGCAGTGCCGCTACTTTAGCGGGTTCTGGCGCTTCTATAAATTTCTCCACATGCGCGCCGCGTTTTACGGCATTAATCCACGGGCCTTCGAGGTGAAGCCCGTAAACCCCTTTCCCTCCCTGGTCCCAATAAACCCGGATGGCATCAATGGCTTTATAGTAAATATCGTTGCTATTGGTTGCAATGGTAGGCAGGCAAAGTGCCGTACCACCGGAGCGGTTATGCGCCACGAGTACCTGCAATGAAGCAGGTTCAGGATATGCCGAAAACAATTTTCCTGAAGCACCGTAAATCTGCACGTCAGTAAATGCGGGCGCGATGACGGCATCCTGAAACTCACGGACCTCCACCCCGGAGGGAATTTCGTTGCGGGGTAGCAGCGAAAGGATGCGACCGTCGCGCACGAGCACTGCATGGGCCGACATCCAGTGCGCTCCGGTAAACACGCCATCTGCTATATAGGCTATGGGGTTATTCATCTTGTAACGCGGGTTTAAAGAATGGTTCTATAGGATGGACTAGAG
>SDZZ01000675.1 GCA_004173255.1 Chitinophagaceae bacterium
GTCCAGAAATTAATCCAGTACAGGTATTCCTTTTTACCGCCATCATTGTCCAGCAAACCGCTGCTGGTGCGGGCGGCAGGGATATAGGTATTCACCAGGTAATCATGCATTTTTTTATAGGCCGGTCGCACCACTTCATTAATCGTGCTGCGGTATTCACTGGTAATGCGTGCTTTTTCTGCCTCCGTAAAATTTGCGGGGAAGTTGCGGATAGGTTTAAAAAAAACAGCAGAGTCTGCCGTCAATTCAAATAACGGCTTCAACTGCGGCGGCACTTTCACCATGGCAGCCCTGGGATTGGTGTTACCTGCCCTGATCCCCTCATTCATATTCCCGATCGCGGTATCAATCCACTGCGGAAAAATATGCAGCCGTTTATTCCAGCCATCGTAGTCTTTCACAGTTTTAAAAGGAACCGCTCCGGCGCCCGAACCAAGGGTGGCAAAACTGGTAATAAAACTGAACACGAACTGATCCACCGGTCGCTGCAGCGAAGAGGGGGGAACTATATTCAAATCATACCCATCGAGATCGCGTTGCAGCGTGAATCCGAGCAGGTCATAAACCAGGCGGTCCCTTTCGGACAGCAAAACGCGGTCAAATCGTTTTAATGAATCGAGATAACGGTTGGCCAGCACCCTCGCATCGGAAAGCCAGGTCCTGCCAATGCGGATTTCCAGCTGGTCATTGTAATCCGGTACACCAGCCGATGTTGCAGCCAATGGGTTCAGCCGCAAATAATCAGCCCAGTAATGAGTGGTAACGCTTTCAAGCGCGGGCAGGTCCACTGCTTTTTGTGCGCGTAATCCGGTAAAAAGGAAAATGGAAATTCCCAGGGCGAGAAGCCCCGGGTTCAGTTGGTAATGGTTCATACCCTAAGATACGATTTCAAATTTTTCCCGGCAGAGTGTCACCTATAATAGGTACATTCAGTCACAGGACTGTCAATCCCCTTTACCAACCTACCTGTTACAACCATGATTACACTGAAAATAAACCAGAAGTCGTACGAAGTTGATGCGGCTCCGGACATGCCTCTTTTATGGGTTTTGCGCGACCTGCTCGGACTTACCGGCACCAAATTCGGATGTGGCGTGGCGCAATGCGGCGCCTGTACGGTTCACCTCAATGGTGAAGCGGTAAGGTCCTGCGTTACCCTGGTGAAGCGTGCAATCGGGCAGGACGTGGTAACCATCGAAGGCCTTTCGCCCGATAGTTCGCACCCGCTACAGCAAGCCTGGCTTGAGTTTGACGTACCGCAGTGCGGTTATTGCCAGTCGGGCCAGCTGATGTCAGCTGCCGTTTTACTCAAAGAAAACCCGAACCCCACCGACCAGGACATCGATGATGCCATGTCGGGCAATATCTGCCGCTGCGGTACCTACCCGCGCATCCGCAAGGCCATTCATCGTGCGGCGTCGCTGCAAAAAGAAGGAGGCTCCCATGTTTAAAATACCAGCCAACAACCGGAGGGACTTCCTTAAAAAAACCAGCGTTATCGGGGGTGGACTCCTCATCGCCTTCCATATACCCGCCGCGGGCCGCATGGGTAAAATGACCGGTGCAGCGGGAAGCCCGGCTCCATATTTTGCCCCCAATGCATTTTTGCGGATCGACCCTGATAACAGTATCAATATGGTGCTCACCCACGTTGAAATGGGACAGGGAATCTGGACCACACTGCCCATGCTGATGGCCGAAGAACTGGACGCCGACTGGAAAGATATTAAAGTGACCCATAGTCCGGCCGGCAACCCCTGGAACCATACCATCTTCGGTATCCAGATCACAGGTGGATCAAGCAGCACCTGGTCGGAGTTTGACCGCTATCGCCAGGCAGGCGC
>SDZZ01000186.1 GCA_004173255.1 Chitinophagaceae bacterium
ATCGTGACCGTGGTGGATATAATAACGATTATTAATCATTAGAGATATCGAATTGAAGAAAGTCCGTTCCTGTTTGGAACGGACTTTTTTTTGCTTTAAGGGTGTGCATCAAAAACGGAAATGGTTTGCCTCGCTGTCCCGGGAGGGCCCGGGCAATCGTTGTTATTTGTTAATGAACTATGGCCGCTCCCGGAAAGGCGAGGCAATTCCATTTCCTTTTTGAATCGCCCGATGCGGGAAGACCGGCATTAAAAAAGTCCGCCCCGATCTAAGTGTCAGGACGGACTTCTTGTTGAACGATCTCTCTAATGATTAATAACGTTATTTACTGTGTGTGAATTTGAATTTGTTATGGTTCGATACGGATTACACCTGCACCATTGTATGAATTGTACTCGCCATTATACATCGCGTCGGCACTCACGGGGCCCATGGTATAGCGGCCAGGGGACACGGCACGGACGGCATAGTAGTAGGTTTGTTTTGAGCCGGAAAGGTCGACGAAGAAATGGATGCGATCGTCGCGCACGTCGAGTGCCGTTGGCGTTGACGCATCTTTGATCCAATCCATCCCGGGAATCTCCTTGGTGCGCGGATTCTCGATTTCAAAACCGGCAGGCAGCAGGTCAGTGATCACCACATTCTCAATGATGCCGCTATAGGCCTTCTCGAGCGTGATGCCAACAATGATCAGCTCGTTCTGTTTAAAGCTGGTCTGGCTCAGCAACTTTCCATTTCGGTCGTAAAATTTCTTCCGCACTTTCATATAATTATCTTCATTCCTGTACGTACCCGATGTACTGATTCCCTCAGCCATCCACGAATAATAGATCCTCCCGTTACCTTTCGTAACAATCTGTACATCCTTGCCACCAAGTGCCTTCATGTCACCCTTCCACTGACCGCCATCCACCTTCGCAATCGTTTTCCCATTCACCACAATCTCGGCCGTTGCCGTTGATGCTGCAGCACCGCGGGCAAACTTGCCAAGCGCCAGGAACGCAAAGGCCCGCTCCTGGGTACTCATCCACGACCGCTGCTTCAGCCTGGCATTCACATGATTGACCATCTCCGGAATCTGTTTATTTCCCGGATCCACTTCCAGCAATGAATTCAGTGAAATGGCCTCATCACGTAATGCAGAATAATAGCTACCACCGGTCTGCGCCACCGATTCCTCACCGGCAAACTTCGAAGGCAACAGTGCCTGGAATGATTTTTTATCACCAGCAACCGCATACGCAGCCGACAACAGGTACCGGCTGTCAATGGCAAGCACCTCGGGTTTAGCCTTGTAATAGTTCATGGCCGGTACATTACTGCGACCAGCAAGCGCCAGCACATACAACGAATACGCCACCTCCTTTGGTGCAATCTTCTTCTGCTGGTCACGGTTATAATAATAACTGATAGTTTCCCTCGTCCGTAATTTATTATTCAGGTAATTCAGCAAGGTTTCGATCAGGCTGTTGTCAATTTCGAAGCCGGCCTTACGTGCTTCCAGCAGGAAATGCGCGGCATAAATACTCGACCACCAGTCTTCCTTACCCTCACCATCCCACAAGGTCAGTGCACCGGTATACAACTGACGCATCTTGATCTTCCTCACCGCTTCCAGGATATTTGCATTTGCCTGCAACTTATTTCCCCTGCCCGATCCCATCAACTCGGCAAGGTCACCATAATATAATTGGGGGAACGCAGCCGACACCGTTTGCTCAGTACAACCATACGGATACTGCACCAGGTAACGCAACTGTTCACCCAGCTCGGTCAGCGGCGAACGACCCACCACCAATGAATAATCAACACTGGAAGGAATATAATCACTCAATGGAATCGCCACATTCATCGAACTGCCACCGGCAACCGATCCGGCACCCGTTTGTTTCTGGAGTGTACTTGGGGGACGAACAGAAATTTCTGTTTCATCGGTAAAAGTTTCACCAAGACCCGTCACCGATACATTGATTTTTCCGACACCGATCGTAGTCCCGGCAATCAGGTTAAACATCACACGGGTTTCGCCTTTGGCGGCAACATTGGCCGACTGCGAGGCACTGCCAATCAGCCTGACCGGACCATCCGTTTTAACGGATGCATTGATAGAAGCCGCACCGGCGGTGGTGTTGGTCAGCGTAACCGGGATGTTCACCGTGTCACCCGGACTCAGGAACCGCGGCAGGGCCGTACTGATTACCAGCGGATCAGCTACCGTCATCGTATTGGATGTTGCCCCGAAATTCTGTCCTTTATAGGCAACGGCCATCAACCGCAACTCACCACTGAATGCGGGTACGTCTACCTCAAACTCCGCCACCCCGCTGCCATTGGCTTTTTTAATACCACTCCAGTAACTGACTACTTTAATTCTCTTGGCAGGCATTGGGTTATTCCGTTTTTCCATCGCCATCTCCCCGTCACCACCGGTACTGCTCAACCTCGCACGCACTTCGGCAAACAGCAAGGGATACAGGTCGTATGCATTTACCTGTAACGCTTTTTTCTGGTAAAAATAATCATACGGGTCAGGCGTCTGGAAATCACTGATCTGTAACACGCCGTTATCAACGGCCGACAACGTAACAAAACTTCCCGCCGCGGCTCTTACTTTTATCACCTGTTTTGTTTTCGAACGAACAGTCTTCTTCGCATCAATCTGCACCTCCATCTTACGACCCTTCTCTTCCACCGTCACGTTTTTGAACCCATGGGCTACCGTCAGCGGTATATCGGATACCTCATGAGGCTTGATGAGCGTAGCAGTAATATAGGCATTGGGTAAAAATTCGGGAGTCACCTTCAGGTCAACCGACGCAGTGCGGTTACTCACTTCCACCTGCTGGTACGTAATCAAATGATCCGTTTCCACCGTCACCAGCATTTTACCGCTGAACGGTGTTTTAAACAAGGCCTTGATCGTTTCACCGGTCAGGTATGATTTCTTCTCAACCGCTATATCAATACTGCCCTCCGTATTTACTTCAAAAGAATTATTGTCGCCACCCCAGCTGCCATAACTATAAAACGACTGACTGATATAGGTTGGCGATCCGGGCACCGATACCCGCACCTCATAGTCGCCGGGCGAACGCGGGGTAAACTGGTACGGCTGGGCATTGGCACCGGCAATGGTTACCTCACTGCTGGAAAGGATCTTGTCTTCCTTCTGTGAATCATACCGGAAGTAACTGCCGCTCTTGCTCAGCACCGTGCGGTACTCATGTTTGATCACTTCTACCTTTGCCTTTGCATTGATGGCCGCGCCATCTTTATTTACGGCCACCAGGTTGAACTTCGCTACCTGGTTTAACGGATAATAATAGTACCCATCTTTCTTCATACCAAAAAACACATCCTGCGTGAACACATCCAATGAAGCAGCGCGACTCACCGGCCTGCCCGTTTCATCAAAAACGGTAGAGTAAAAACTCGTCTGCAGTACGCCCCTGTTGGTATACGCTTCAGGGATTTCATATTGTTCGGAAGCAGTACCCGTTTCGCTGGTGCGACCCTGGCGAACTACCTTATCAAAAAAACTGTTTTCATTAGCCAGGCTGAAACTGTAATCGGGGAACTTCTCAGGAGAAAACTGTTTTTGCCTGACCTGGATCTCGGTTTCATAACTGCGGTTGGCAGCAGGCGGCCCGAAGAAATTGGTAGCGGTGAGGGCAAGCACTGCCGTTTCACCCGGACGGGCAGCAGTCTTGTCCAGCTTCGCATCCACTTTTATACGATCAGGGACAAATTCTTCAATATAAATCGGGCGGGAAGCCAGCAGCACGTCGTTCGACGTATACACCTCGAGCGCATAGCTGCCGGTGATGGCGGCATCCGTGATTTCGATGGCGCCTTCTACCGATCCTTCTTCGTTCAATGTTTTCCGGAACGACTTAAACTCTTTCCCGTTCGGCATTACAAACCTGATTTTCAACGGCAGGTCACCCGGGCTTTTCCATTGTTTGTCACGTATAACGGTGGAGAAATGAACAGTCTCCCCCGGACGGTACATGTCCCGTTCTGAATACACAAAGGCATCGAGACCGCTGGCGTTATTACGCTTGCCACCCACATCAAACCGGGAAGTGTTGACGCCTGTATTGCTGAATGGAAGGAAGTTAAAATCGTCGGCCGTTTTTGCGATCACCATTGCCGGTTTGAAACCGGCAAAATCTTTTTTAGTGTACACTATTTCGGCCACACCTTCGGCATTGCTGGCACCGGTTCCGATGAGCTGGTTATTGGCAGCGTACACTGCAATGTTTACCCCGTTTACCGGAACGGCGGTTTTAATCGACTGAGTGAAGACCACCATCTTTTCAGCACCCTGCTTGGCAATGATTCCAAGATCTGACACGGAAATAAACCGGCTGTCGCGCACCCAGTAGTCTTCCGTTGAACGGATCACTACATGATACACCCCTTTGAAATCGGGCAGCCTGTCTTCAAACTGCGAGAAATTAATAATCCGTCCCCCATTACTTTTCGGGAGGGAACGCGTATCGATTTCCTTTTCATAAATCACGTCGCCCAGGGTGGTCTGGCTATAGTCTTCGTAATAGTCACCTTCGTATTCACCACCTGACCGCTCGCTCGTTTCCTGCGGATAATATCCGTTGCGTTGCGATGCCAGCAGGTTGTTTTCATAGATCTTGGAAATGATCAGTTTGACCTTGGGCACGTTAGTCACCCTCACTTCCAGGTTTTTGCCCCCTTTGGCCGACAGGTAAACCGCCTTACTATTGGTGAAGCTGATACCCGCTTCCAGTTCGCCGAAGGCAATACTTCCAACGTATTCTTCCCTCAAAGTGCCGCCCAGCCGGCCACGCAGGCCTTTGGCAAGAGTAACGGAATAGGTCTTTTCAATATCGAAAGAAGTGCTGCGCAGGATGAAGCCATTGTCCGACTGGTCAACCGTAAAGGTCAGTTCAGGATCGAATTTGATAAAGCCGCGGACTTCGGCCGCATTTACCTGCTGGCTGCAGGTGAAACGGATAATGCCTTCGGAACCGTCATGTTCCGTTTCCATATTCTGGATCTGGAGTACATAAGGTGACGGGATCGAAAGGCTCGAGCTGATATCGTCCATGGTTACGTTGTTTCCCTGGTCGGGTTTCAACCCTTTACCAATGGAGATCTTAACCTCAAATTCCTTGTCTGCCGGTTTGATACCGGTCAGTCGCACCACCTGGTGTTTATCAGTCGAGGCAGTCAGCAATTGGTAGTCGATATTTTTGCCGTCGTATCCGATCTGCAGTTTGTCTTTCAGGTCTGCCGGTCCAACCGGGTAGTTGAAATACAGGTTCAGCTCGGGAACCGCGCTGGTATTGCTTTCACCTACCCATATCACCTGCGCATTGTCGAGAATGAGATTGGGGGTATTGAAACTGATTTTATCACCGTCCGTTACGCTGCTGTAATCGCTGTATTGCAGCACCGACTTTTTCACCGATGCCTTATATGTAGTTGCGGGCTTCAGCGGCTCCGATGGGGAAAATACCAGCTCATCGGGGCTTTGCCAGCGGAAACGTCCTTTTATGGCAGGTTCAAAACTGATGTAGTCGGTCGAATCCCAGGCGTTCATCATCGAGTCTTTTACGAGGGAGTTGCTGAACCGGAATACCAGGTTACCCAGCTGGGGCACCTCACCTTTGGCATTGGTATAACTCAGGGAAACGGCCTTGCGGTTACAGGCAGCTAAAAAAATTGTCCCGGTAAGAATCAGGACAAGAAAGGCTTTTATTCTCATATTTATAGTTGATGGTAGAGCAATGACGAACAAGTTAGAAAAATCCTGATTAAATTCCCGGAAAGGATTTCGAAAGGGATGATAACATCACAATAAGTTCACAAGGCGGGGAACTAAATATTTGTTAAGTCGCATGGAATCCTGGTAACCGTTGCATCATTGCAAAGTATTCTGTAAACTTTGTAAACAGATCAGTAGCGGGTAAAATGGTTATTGGTTTGAGTAGTTGCCCGGAAATGTTTTCGGGTAAATCGGGTGATGTTTGGAAGGTAAACCGGGTGATGTTTCCGGGTTAGCCGGACGATGGTTGCGAAGTAAACCAGGTGGTGGTTTCGGGTTAGCAGGATGATGGTTGCACGGTAAACCGGGTGATGTTTCCAACCTGGTAGCTGGCAGAGTATATTTGATTAAAGCCTTTTTAGACCGATGCGTATAAAAATAACCCGGAAGGGTGTGAAGCGATTGTTCGTGCGAACCGGCATAGGTGTGCTGGCATTGGTTATCCTGTTTTTTTTACTCAACTGGATTTTCCCGCTGCCTGATAAAGTTGAGTATTCAACCGTCGTAACCGATAACAAGGGCGAGATGGTCAATGCCTATCTTACGAGCGACGACAAGTGGCGTATGAAAACCACGCTGGACGAAATTTCACCGCTGCTGCGGAAAACGATTATCGCCAAGGAGGACAAATATTTTTACCGGCACCCCGGCATTAATCCGGTTGCAATTGGCAGGGCTTTTTTCCGGAATATCTGGCGACTAAAAAGGACATCCGGTGCCAGTACCATTACGATGCAGGTAGCGCGGGCGCTGGAACACCGTGACCGCACCTGGGGGGCCAAGTTTATCGAAATGTTCAGGGCCTTCCAGCTGGAATGGAAATACAGTAAGGATGAAGTGCTGCAGATGTACCTCAACCTGGTGCCATATGGGGGAAATATTGAAGGTGTGAAATCCGCGTCCCAGTTGTATTTCAGGAAAAATCCCGATCACCTTTCACTGGCAGAGATCACGGCACTGAGTATTATTCCCAACCGGCCTTCTTCGCTGGTGTTGGGAAAAAATAATGACAGCATCATGGTGGAGCGCAACCGTTGGTTGCGGAAGTTTGAGTCTGACAACGTATTTACCCATGCCGAGATCGAAGATGCGCTGGATGAACCGCTGAATGCGAGTCGCGGGGTGGTACCCCATTACATTCCCCATTTGGCGTACAAATTGAAAAAGCAGGGTGGCGACATCATCAACACAACCATTCGTCTGGAAACGCAGTTGAAGACGGAGAAGCTGGTGGCTGATTACATCCGCGTACAGCGATTGCGGAACATCAAAAATGCGGCGGTGATCATTGTCGACAACAAAACAAATGAGGTGATCAGTTATGTGGGTTCGGCCGGGTTTATGGACACGGTAGACGGCGGGCAGGTGAACGGAGCAGATGCCGTGAGGCAGCCAGGCAGTGCGTTAAAGCCCCTGTTGTATGGGTTATGTTTTGATGAAGGGTTGCTGACGCCGAAGAGTATCATGACTGATGTGCCGGTGAATTATGAAGGATATGCGCCGGAGAACTACGATAAAAAATTCAACGGCTACGTTTCGGTTGAATACGCGCTTGAGCATTCGCTGAATATCCCGGCCGTGAAGGGGCTGAGCCTGCTGGGTAAGGAAGAGATGGTTGAGTCGCTGGTCAGTTGCGACTTCCGGCAGATTGGCAAGGACCGGAAAAAGCTGGGACTGTCCATGATCCTTGGCGGCTGCGGCACCACGCTGGAGGAAATGACTGGTTTGTTTTCGATGTTTGCCCATAATGGGAAGTATATCCGTCCATCGTTTACACGCGGCGATAGTACGCGCCGGGGCAGAACAGTGCTGACGCCTGCTGCCAACTTTATGGTAAATGAAATCCTTTCGAAGGTAAACCGGCCGGACTTTCCATTGAATTGGTCGGCCACGGAGCGCATGCCAAAAATTGCCTGGAAAACGGGCACCAGTTATGGGCGCCGTGACGCATGGAGTATAGGCTACAATAAAAATTATACGGTGGGTGTATGGGTTGGCAATTTCTCCGGGGTCGGTACAGCCGACCTGAGCGGGGCCAACAGTGCCACGCCATTGCTGTTCAAGATTTTCAATACGATCGATTATGATAGTGATGAGGAATGGTTTAGCCAGCCGGAGGATTGCCTGACGAGGATTGTGTGCAGTGAAACCGGGCAGGTGCCTGATGCCCATTGTGCCAGTCTGGCTACCGATTATTACATCCCGTTGGTATCATCAACAAAGGTTTGCTCCAATCGCCAGGAGATTGCGATCAGCCCTGATGAGACGATTTCGTATTGCCGCAGTTGTGTGCCTGAAACCGGATATAAAAAGAAACTATACCGGATTATTGAACCCGACATGCAGTTATGGATGGGGGAAAATGGCATTGCTTACGACCGGATCCCGCCCCACAACCCGGACTGCGAGCAGATCTTCAGGGGTAGCGCACCGGTGATTCAGTCGCCGGTTAATGGTACGGAGTACCTGATCAGTAAAAAGAATCCGGAGCCCTTGCAACTGGTGAGTAAGACTGCCAATGATGTAAGCAAGGTTTACTGGTATATCAACGATAAGTTTTTCAAGAGTTCGAATGCCGGGGAGAAACAGTTTTTTGTGCCGGGTGAAGGCACGGTGAAGATTTCCTGCACGGATGATAAAGGACGGAACCGGGATGTGAAAATTGTGGTGAGGTTGGTGAATTTGTGATTGCCATTCTGCAGGTTTTATACTTTCCCCGCGGCATCCTCACCCGTATTAATCGCCCCTTCCATAAAACCCTGCCAGTCGGCCAGGTGCTCGCCCGCGAAATGCGTGTGCATGAA
>SDZZ01000676.1 GCA_004173255.1 Chitinophagaceae bacterium
GCCAAATTCAGCCGGATCCAGTTTACCCCCGACCTGTTACCTGCAGATGTGATCGGTACACTCATTTATAACCAGCAGAAAAATGAATTTGTGGTGCGCAAGGGTCCCATCTTTGCCAACTTCGTGCTGGCAGATGAGATCAACCGCGCACCCGCCAAGGTTCAGTCGGCATTACTCGAAGCGATGCAGGAACGGCAGGTAACGATTGGCGACACCACCTATAAACTCGATTCTCCCTTCCTGGTACTTGCCACGCAAAATCCGCTCGAGCAGGAAGGAACCTATGCACTGCCCGAAGCGCAGGCCGATCGTTTCCTGATGAAGGTGGTGGTCAATTATCCAACCATGGCCGAGGAACAGCTGATCCTTCGCCAGAACGTACAGGGACAGCAATCGGAGCCGATTAAACAGGTGGTGTCCATCCAGGAGGTGACCAATGCGCGCGACCTCACCCGGCAGATCTATATGGACGAAAAGATTGAACAGTATATACTGGATATCGTGTTTGCCACACGTGATCCGTCAAAATATGAATTACAGAAACTGAAACCGCTCATCTCCTATGGTGGTTCGCCAAGGGCCAGTATCAACCTGGCACTGGCAGCTAAAGCGCAGGCTTTTCTGAACAAGCGGGGATTTGTCATTCCGGAGGATGTACGCAGTATTGCAAAAGATGTAATGAGGCACCGGGTCGGACTGACCTACGAAGCGGAAGCAGAAAACGTAAACGTGGAAGAAATAGTGGAAGAGATCATCCGGCAGATCAATGTACCATAAGCGTGATGTGGTAACGTGCAGAAGTATCAAAACATTAAAAGGAACAATTGCTCACAACTACAGAAATATTAAAGAAAGTCCGCGAACTGGAGATTAAAAGCAAGAAGCTGACGAGCGACCTGTTTACGGGCGAGTACCACAGTGCGTTCAAGGGAAAGGGCATGTCGTTCAAAGAAGTGCGTGAGTATGCGGCGGGTGATGATATCCGCTTTATCGACTGGAATGTATCAGCCCGTTTTGGCCATCCATACAGCAAGATATTTGAAGAGGAACGGGAACTGACGGTTATGCTGATCATTGATATTTCGCCGTCTTCCCAGTTCGGCACTGTGCATGCACGGAAAAAAGATATCATTACCGAGATCGCCGCGGTACTCGGTTTTTCGGCGGTGAACAATGCTGACAAAATCGGCGTGATCTTTTACAGCGACCGGGTGGAAGGTTATATTCCCCCGAAGAAAGGCCGCCAGCAGGCGTTGTATATGGTTCGCGAACTGCTGGGTCGTGAGCCCGTTGGAAGCGGTACCCGGCTGAGCAAGGCACTCCAGTATTTTAATAACGTAACCCGTCAGAAGAGTATCGCTTTTGTGCTGAGTGATTTTATGGATTCGGATTTTGACGATGCCTTGCGTGTGGCCGGTAAAAAACATGACGTAATCGGTATCAAGATTTATGACCGCATGGATATGGAACTTCCGGATGCGGGACTGCTGCAGGTGAAAGACTCGGAGACCGGCGAAACGCGCTGGGTGGATACCAGTAATGCGTTTGTAAGGCAGCATTACCAGCAGCAATTTTTCAAGACTACGGAATACAGTACGGTTTCTTTCAAGAAGGCGGGGTCCGACCTGCTGCACGTACGCTCGGGCGACGACTACGTGAAAGTGTTACAACGATTCTTTAAAAGCCGTAACAGGTGACCCCTTTACTGAATGATTAACCACCAATTGCATAAGTTCCTGCTGTTGATTTTCCTTGCACTGTCGTGCCTGCCGGCGCTTGCACAGACCACTGTGAAAGTGAGTGCGGATAAAACACAGATCCTGATTGGTGAACAGATCAAA
>SDZZ01000677.1 GCA_004173255.1 Chitinophagaceae bacterium
ATACTAATTTATTTACCTATAAAATAATCAAGATGAAAAAGATTTGTATTGCACTGGCGATGGCTTCCTTCATGACAGCCTGTAACAATGAAGCAAAAGACCCGGTTGAAAAAGCTGACTCGACCAATGAAGCAAAACAGGATAGTATGCCGAAGGCCGTCCAGACGGATGAAGAAACAACCGATTTCCTGGTGAAGGCTGCAAACGGCGGAATGGCAGAAGTAAATGCCGGTAAAATGGCCGAAAGCAAAGCAACCAACGCAGGTGTGAAAAGATTTGCGTCTATGATGGTAAACGACCATACAGGTGCCAACAGTCAGGTAATGGCACTGGCAGCAGCACGCGGGGTTACTTTACCAGCATCGGTGTCAGAAGAGAAACAAAAGGCTGCGGCTGACCTTGATAAAAAAACAGGGAAAGATTTTGATAAGGACTATATGGACATGCAGGTCAAAGACCACAAGGAAACCATCAACCTGTTTGAAAAGGGACTTGACAACAGTAAGGATGCGGAAGTAAAGACATTTATCAATAATACACTGCCCAAACTGAAACAGCACCTTGATTCCGCACAGGCTGTACAGAAAATGCTGAAGTAACGAACTGGAAAACGGATCACTTCCTCATTGCTGGCAGGACCATGATATGGTCCTGCCAGCTTGTGCGAAGAACCAGCTAATGAAAAGACAGTCGATTTAACGTGATGTCTATCCCATACCTGGTCTAAACACTTCTTCTATGGCATTGACAGAATACAAAAAGAAACGGTCATTCAGTAACACGCCCGAACCAACAGGTGGCAAAGCCGATGGGGAGGGACTTCGTTTTGTGATCCAGAAACACGACGCCTCGCACCTGCACTATGATTTTCGGCTGGAGATGGAAGGTGTACTGAAAAGCTGGGCGGTACCAAAGGGTCCGTCTACCGACCCTTCAGTCAAACGCCTGGCCATGATGGTGGAAGACCATCCATACGACTACCGGAATTTTGAAGGCGTCATCCCTAAAGGCCAGTATGGTGGCGGAACGGTGATTGTGTGGGATGAAGGCACTTACAAACCGGCGGAAAAAAAGGTGGAAGGTAAAAAGGAACAGGACAAAGACCTGCGCCGACAACTGCACCAAGGGAAGATCGTGTTTACCATGGAGGGGACGAAACTGAAGGGCGATTGGGCCCTCGTGAAATCATCTTACCAGGGGGAGAATGCCTGGTTGCTCATGAAAGTCAGGGACCGGTTTGCAAAAACAACCGATGTTACCAAAAAAGACAAGTCAGTGATTTCCGGTAAAACAATTTTGCAAATGGAAAAAAACCCGGTGGAAGTGTACGGGAAGGCCGGAGAAGGGAAAGCAGCAAAAGCAGCAGCAGAACGGAAGGCGAAAGTGAATAAACCTTCGAAAAGATCCGGGGGCCGTGCCTCATTGAAAGTGCCCCCTGTGAAAACAGAGCCGGCTACCAGTGAAAAAGAAGGAATCCCCGCATTAAGTGAGGTTGGTAAAAAAGCAAAGTTCCCGCACGACCTGTCCCCGATGCTGGCGACATTGGTCGACAAACCCTTCGATTCAGACGAATGGATGTATGAAGTGAAATGGGACGGTTATCGCGCATTGGCATTTATCGATGGAAATAAAGTCCAGCTTAAGTCCCGCAACAACAAATCATTTGATGAAAAATTTTACCCGGTTTATGACGAGCTGAAAAAGCTCGGTATTAAGGCTGTCGTCGACGGGGAGGTAATCGTGGTAAATGAAGAAGGACGCTCGGATTTTGGAAGGCTGCAGAACTGGCGCAGTGAAGCCGACGGCGAATTGAAATTCTATGTCTTCGATCTACTGTATTA
>SDZZ01000678.1 GCA_004173255.1 Chitinophagaceae bacterium
TTAAAGCTCCGTAAAATCAAACGAATGCTGCTCGAAAACCAGCAGGATATGGAAAAGGAACATACACCCGAAGAACGCGAGATGCTGCACCAGACACATGCCCATTTGAAACAGATGGAGATCGACCTGGTAAGGGTGCTGGGAACTGTAGTGATAAAATAGCTGCAATCATAGCGCATTGCGGATCCGCGAATCACCGGTTAGTTTCCTGGACGTTGCTGGCGTCAATACTCCACCACCGCACCAGGTGTGTGGATCACCACTTCTTTTTTATCCGACTCTTCCACCCTTCCGATTACCTGTGCATCCACCCCGAAACTTTTTGAAATGCTGATGAGTTTGTCAGCAGCGGTTTCATTGGTGTAAATTTCCAGCCGGGTGCCCATATTGAACACCTGGTACATTTCCCGGTCATCGGCACCGCTGCTCTGGCGGATCAGGTCGAAGATGACGGGTGGGGCAAAGAGATTATCTTTTACCACGCGCATATTGCCGGGCAGGTATTTCAGGCATTTTGTTTGACCGCCACCGCTGCAATGGATCAATCCGTAAACATCATCGAAATGCTGTTCCAGTATGGCTTTCATAACCGGGGCAAAAGTTCGCGTGGGTGACAGCAGCAGTTTACCGATGCTGGTTTTGCCATAGCTGGCATCCACCTCGTCGGTCAGGTGGTGTTTACCAATGTAGACCACCGAAGGGTCGACGGAATTATTATACGACTCGGGATAAGCTTCCGCATAGCTGTTGGCCAGGATATCGTGACGGGCGCTGGTAAGGCCATTACTGGCAATACTACTGTTCTGTTCGGTTTCGTAATTGGCCTGGCCATATCCGCAAAGTCCAACAATCACGTTCCCCGGTTTGATCAGGTCATTGGTGACCAGCCCGTTTTTTGGCCAGCGGGAAGTCATGGTCCCGTTTACGGCGATGGTGCGCACCACGTCACCCACATCGGCCGTTTCGCCGCCCATATAAGTGATATTTACCCCGAAGGATTTCATGGTATCAAAAAATTCCTGGCTGCCGGTAATGATGGCCTCCAGTACTTCGGCGGGAATTGCATGTTTGTTGCGGTCGATGGTGGAAGAAAAGATCAGCTGGTCGTAGACGCCAACGCAAAGCAGGTCATCCAGGTTCATAACGATGGCATCCTGCGCAATGCCCTTCCACACTGACAGGTCGCCCGTTTCTTTCCAGTACAGGTAAGCCAGGATACTCTTGGTTCCTGCACCATCGGCGTGCATGATATTCACCCAGTCCTCATCACCCGAAAGTACATCGGGATATATTTTGCAGAAAGCGTTCTTGTAAAGTCCCTTATCGAGGTTCCTGGTTGCCGCGTGGACCTCCTCTTTCTGGGCGGATACTCCCCTTTTTGAATACAGGCTCATGGATGAATTTGAGCGGCAAAACTAACCAATCGGCGTACAACGAACAATTTTGGATTAGCTTTGCCTGATTATTTATTATGCAGGTACATAAGGATCTGGAGCAGTTACCCCTGTTCCGCAATGCAGTAGTAACCATCGGCACTTTTGATGGAGTTCACCTTGGCCACTGCCAGGTTATTGACCGGTTGAAAGCCCATACAGCAGCCATTGATGGGGAGTCGGTGATCATCACCTTCCATCCGCATCCGCGCAAAATAGTGGCCTCCGCCATCCTTGGCATCCGGCTGATCAATACACTGGAAGAAAAACTGGAACTGCTCCGCAATGCGGGGGTCGACCACGTGGTGGTGGTACCTTTTACTGAAGCATTTGCGAACCAGCCGGCACAAGAATACATTGAAAATTTCCTGGTGGGTCGGTTCAGGCCGCATACGGTGATTATCGGG
>SDZZ01000187.1 GCA_004173255.1 Chitinophagaceae bacterium
CAATCTGGCTGCTCATGGGTGCGCCGCCCTGGTATAGTTCGCGGATGGCTTCGAGCATTCGCGCAGGCGCAGTTTTTTTGAGGATGTATCCGCTGGCACCAGCGCGCAGGGCCTGGAAAATTTTCTCATCTTCCTCGTATACCGTACACATCATAAAATTGATGGAGGGAGCCTGTTGTTTCAGGATGCGGACCAGGTCGATCCCGCTTTCTTCCGTACCCAGGTTGATGTCCATCAGGACCACATCGGGCATAAGCGCAGGTATTTTCTGGATCGCCTCTTCGGGGGTTCCAATGGTGCAGAGGCATTTATAACCTTCCGACATATCAATGATCTCTTCCAGCGCATTGCGCAGGTCGCTGTTATCGTCCACTATACATACCGATATTTCCTTCATGAGGCAAAATTCTGCTTAATAATAGACTATCCCAATACCACATAGTGGTATTTTTAACTACCGGGGAACGTAGACCAGGTGTTTCCCTTCAAAAAAGGGTTCGGGAAAAATTTCGTGGATGTCCATCAGTCGCGGGCGGGTACCACTTTCCTGTATTTCAACGGCAAGGTCGCCGCCTTTGAGGCAAACAAGACCGCCTCCAATATTTCCTTCTTCCACTTTGCCCGTTTTTTTCAGCAGGGGTTTGCTCCAGGTCCACAGGTCTTTCAGCGGTGCTACTGCACGGGAGACAACAAAATCAAATTTGCGGTTGCGGATTTCTTCGATGCGGGTATGTTGGACGGTAACGTTCTGAAGGCCGATTGCTTCTGCCACTGCCGACGCGACAGTTAGTTTTTTGTTGATGCTGTCGACCAGGTGGAATTTTACACCGGGGTAAAATATAGCCAGCGGGATACCGGGAAAACCGCCACCCGTTCCAAGGTCAATGATTTCCATTCCGTCACTGAACCCGTTGATGGTGGCAATGCTGAGGGAATGCAGCACATGGCGTTCATAAAGGCTGTCGATATCCTTGCGGGAAATGACGTTGATCTTTTCATTCCATTCCAGGTACAGCGGTTTCAGTGCTGCAAACTGTTGCAGCTGGGCGGGAGTAAAATCGTCGAAATATTTGAGGATGCTGTCCATGGATGTTTACGGGATAAATCAGTTCCAGCGTTTGGATGGTTTCTTCCACAACGCCGGCACAAAGATGATATAATAAATGAACATCCAGATATCGAGGAAGAGGAACCAGCTGCGCAGGTCCGGTTCGCCCATTTTCTTCATTGCCCTGGTCATTACGACGGCCTGGATGATGAGGCGGAGCAGCGTTACACCTGCTACATATTTCCAGTCAAAGAACACAAAACTGGCTGCCAGCAAAGGATAGTAAAGAAACTGCGTGGTAAAATAAAGTCCAAGCAGGAATTTATGTTTGCGTTTATAAAACTTGGCGGTACTGTAGTGGCGCGACTTCTGTTTGAGCCAGCCCGACCAGGTGGTTTCCGGATTGGAAAAGGTAACAGCTTCCGGATCTATCACCACTGCGGTATTGGTTGCTGTGGCAACCTTGTTGATGAACAGGTCATCGTCGCCGCTGGCAATGTGGTTGATGGAAGAGAAACCTTTGTTCCGGAGGAACAGGTCTTTTTTATACGAGAGGTTACGGCCCACCCCCATGTAAGGAATGCCCGCAAGTGCGTAGGAAAGGTATTGCAGTGCGGTATGGAAGGTTTCGAAACGGATCAGTTTGTTCAGCATGCCTTTCTTTTTATGATAGGCACCATAACCAAGCACAATGTCGATGCCATCGCCGTAAGCATCCTGGATTTTCTGGATCCAGTTCTCGCTGGCGGGCACACAGTCCGCATCCGATAACAGCAGGATCTCGTGTTTCGCTTCACGGATCCCGATCGACAGCGGATATTTTTTACCCGAAATAAGTTTGGCTTCCTGCTTCAACTCAACCACGTGCAGGTTTTTGAATGTTTTGCCCAGTTCTTCGAGGATGTACTTCGAATCGTCGAGCGAATTATCATTCACCGCCACCACTTCGTAACTGGTCGCATACTTCTGCACCAGCACCCCGGGCAGGTAGCGGGCCAGGTTTTCATCCTCGTCGCGCGCACAGATAATAACGGACACCGGATGTTGCTGGGAAGTCTGTTTCTCCTTCAGTGTGTAGCTGGAAATACGGTTAAAAAAAAACAGGTAATAAAAGATCTGGACAGCTGCGGTGGCAGCAAAAAGGTAAAAGAGGATCTCACTCCAGTGAATCGGTAGCATGGCGGCGAAGGTATGCCATTATCTTTTTATCTTGCGCCGATCATGGCATCATTAGCATTTGAACTACAGTATTCCGACACCGGATCGAAGGCCAGGGCGGGAAAGATTACGACCGACCATGGCGAAATCCTTACGCCCATCTTTATGCCGGTAGGAACTGCAGGTACGGTAAAAGCGGTGTCCCAACAGCAGCTGGTAAACGACGTAAAAGCGCAGATCATCCTTGGTAATACGTATCACCTGTACCTGCGTCCGGGACTGGAAGTGCTGGAGGCGGCAGGTGGACTGCACGGCTTCAACGGCTGGAACAAACCCATCCTGACCGACAGCGGCGGATACCAGGTTTTTTCCCTTGCAGGGACCAGGAAAATAAAAGAAGAAGGTGTCACATTCGCTTCCCATATTGATGGTTCCAAACATTTATTCAGTCCCGAGTACGTAATGGACATCCAGCGGATCATCGGTGGTGATATTATGATGGCCTTTGACGAATGCCCGCCGGGTGGGAGTGATTATACCTATGCGCGCACGTCGATGGAACTGACGCATCGGTGGCTTGACCGTTGTGTGGACCGGTTTGGCAGCACGCCCGATAAATACGGATATACCCAGAACCTGTTCCCGATTGTGCAGGGAGGCACCTTTAAAGACCTCCGCAAACAGTCGTGCGAATACATCAGTTCAAAAAACGCAACGGGTAATGCCATTGGCGGGTTGAGTGTGGGCGAACCCGAGCCGGTCATGTATGAAATCTGCGACTGGTGCTGCGATCACCTGCCTGCCGACAGGCCCCGGTACCTGATGGGAGTGGGTACGCCCTGGAATATACTGGAGTGCATCGGTATGGGCATCGATATGTTCGACTGTGTAATGCCCACCCGCAACGGGCGTAACGCCATGTTGTTTACAACAGAAGGGGTCATAAATATTGATAATAAAAAATGGGAAAAAGATTTTTCACCCATCGATGCCGGCCTGTCGTGCGAAGTGAGCCAGTTTTACAGCAAGTCCTACCTGCGTCACCTGATGAAGTCGAAGGAATTGCTGGGAATGACCATTGCCAGTATCCATAACCTGGCGTTTTACCTGTGGCTGGCGGGTGAGGCAAGGGAGAAAATCCGGAAGAACGAATTCGCATCGTGGAAAACCGAAATGTGCGAGCGGCTGAAGACCAGGTTGTGACTCTGTAAAGCACCTTCGTCGTGCCAGCGGGATGGCGTACCCCAGGGGCTGTCCGGCCGCTATTTTTCACATTTCATTCCCGGTTAATTCTGTTACTTCGCAGGTCCGAATTCATTAAACGACAAAAATTAAGTCTCCCCGGAGACCGGCATGGGCAAGATAGACTGGTATATACTTAAGAAATTCCTCGTAACCTTCTTCTTCTGCATGGTGCTGTTCATGGTGGTAGCCGTGGCGGTGGACAGCAGTGAGAAAACCGACGATTTTGTTAAGACCGGTCTCAGTACAGGCCAGATCATCAAACAGTATTATTTCGGGTTTGTCCCCTACATCTGGGGACTGCTTTTTCCCCTCTTTGTTTTTATTGCAGTGATCTTTTTTACCAGCAAGATGGCTACAAGGTCGGAGATCATTGCCATACTTGCCAGCGGTACCAGCTACAACCGGATGCTTCGTCCGTACCTCGTGGGCGGACTGCTGCTCGGGACTGCCCTCTGGTTTGGCAGCCGCTACCTGATCCCCCGCGCAAACGGCTTGCGAAGCGCCTTCCAGGCGAATTATATTGATAAAAATGATCCCACCAAAAACAGGCAGGATAATACCTGTTTCAACTGTTTTTACCAGCGGGTGGATTCCAATACCTATATCGGGATGAAGAATTATGACACGGCTTCCAGGTCGGCCAACAAATTCTTCATGGAGCAGGTGAAAGACAACAAAATCGTATACAACCTGCGGGCAAACGTGATCAAGTGGGACCCCGAAAAGAACCGGTGGAAACTGATAGATGTGGTGGAAAGGAAGGTGGACAGTATGGGCGAATCCATCAAACAATTCAAGGAACTGGGCCTGCGCATCCGGCTCAAACCGGAAGAGCTGCGCAAGGATGAATACCTCAAGGACCGGCTGACCACTCCCGAGCTTGAGTCCTACATCCGGGAAGAACAGCTGCGTGGCCGGGAAGGGCTGAGTGCATTGCAGGTGGAACGTTACCGGAGAACCGCTACTTCATTCGCAGTGGTACTGCTGGCACTGCTCGGCGTCATCATTGCCAGCCGCAAAACCCGTGGGGGTAGCGGGATGCACCTTGCCATCGGAATTATAGTGGCCGTGCTGTTCATTGTATCGGACCGGTTCTCGACCGTGTTTGCAACCAAGAGCAACTTCCCTCCGTTGCTGGCTGCCTGGCTACCCAACATTGTGTTCTCCGCAGTGGCCTGGTACATGTACCGCCGCACCCCGAAATAACCGGTAACGTTGCCCCAATAATCCCGAAAAATATGGCCCAGGATCCCGTAAAATGGCCAACAATATAAAGCAAATGTTTGTTGTAGCAGGGGGCTTTGACTACCTTTAAGCCTTTCATAATTCCTCTCATACTAAACGTTTGTCATGGGTATATTAAAAGAACGGTTCAAACTTCAGGCAGATAAGCTCGGTGCGGAGATCAAGGATATTTTAAAAGAACACGGAACAAAAAAGATCGGCGAAGTACAGCTGTCACAGCTTTACCAGGGCATGCGGGGCATGACCGGGCTGGTGAGTGAAACTTCATTGCTCGATGCACAGGACGGCATCCGCTTCCGGGGTTATTCCATTCCGGAGTTGCGCGAGAAACTGCCGAAGGCACCGGGTGGTTCGGAACCACTGCCCGAGGGTTTGTTTTACCTGATGCTGATTGGTGAAATGCCAACAGAAGAAGATGTGCAACATGTAACCGCTGTGTTGCAACGCAGGAGCCACGTTCCTCCCCATGTGCTGAATACCATTGAAGCCCTTCCCCTGAATACCCATCCCATGACCCAGTTTGTGGTGGCCATTATGGCCCTGCAGACCGAGAGCACTTTTGCAAAAAAGTACGCACAGGGCATGAGCAAGAAAGATTACTGGATTGCCGCCTTCGATGATTCAATGGACCTTATTGCGCGCATCCCGCGTGTAGCTGCCTATATCTATCGCCGTAAATATAAATTCGGCGATCACATCCAGCCGGATGGCCTGCTTGACTGGGCGGGCAACTTTGCCCATATGCTTGGCTTTGAAGATGAAACGTTCAAGGAGCTGATGCGGTTGTACATGACCATCCATGCTGACCACGAAGGCGGGAATGTTTCTGCACATGCCACCCACCTGGTGGGTTCTGCGCTCAGTGATCCGTATCTCAGCTTCGCTGCAGGTATGAACGGTCTTGCCGGTCCGCTGCACGGTCTCGCTAACCAGGAGGTGGTGAAGTGGATCCTCGATATGCAGAAGGAAATCGGCAGTGATCTTCCAACAAGTGCACAAATTGCCGAGTATGTAAAGAAAACACTCGCCGACGGTAAGGTAGTACCTGGTTACGGCCATGCGGTGCTGCGCAAAACAGATCCGCGGTTTACCGCGCAGATGGAGTTTGGCAAAAAGCATATGCCTGATGATAAGCTGGTCCAGACCGTCTGGAATATTTACGAAACCGTACCACCGATCCTGCAATCGCTGGGTAAAATCAAAAATCCATGGCCGAATGTGGATGCACACAGCGGCGCTTTGCTGCTCCATTTCGGTATGAAAGAATATGAATACTACACGGTATTGTTTGGTGTAAGCCGCGCCCTTGGTGTACTGGCGAGCCTTTGCTGGGATCGTGCCCTCGGGTTCGCCATTGAGCGCCCCAAGTCGGTTACAACTGACCTGGTCAAAAAATGGCTTGCCGGGGAAGATGAAATATGGGGAGATTAAACCCCAAAACCTGAAATAACTGAACCCTGCCCTGCGGCGGGGTTTTTTTATGGCCGTGCATTAGCGGCCTGAGCTGCGCCACTTCACGCTGTAAAGCTCCGTTGGCGGCCAATATCAGGGTTTTGACCGTGCAAACCCCCATTCCGTTCTGGTACGGTTTTTAATCCTTTATAACCAGAATATTTAATTCCTTAACTCTAAATCGTAAATTATGTCTACTAAAAGCAAATTATTGATAGGTATCCTGGGAGCCGCGGCTGCAGGTGTTGTGATTGGTTTATTGATGGCTCCTGAAAAAGGAAAAGATACCCGTAAAAAAATCAAGGACACAGCTGGCGATTGGGCAGATAGCCTTACCGGACTGTGGCAGAAAGGCCGTGATGCAGCAGAAGGTGCATACTCGGATGCAAAAGATAAAATGAAACAAACGAAGTCTTCAGCTGAAGACAAGGCAAACAAGGTGAAAGAAAACTTCAGCTAATTCTGATAAATAGTTAAATGATGCAGGTAGTGGATACCTGCATCATTTATTATTTTACGACTAACCCGTTTAATTATGGAACATCTTAAAGAAAAGACGGCCGGGCTTGCTGAGCATGTCGAGGACTTTGCACAAACCTTTTACAAGTTGTCCGTGCTGAAAGTGACGGAAAAGGCCACCAATGCGGTTTCATTCGCAGTGGTGGTTATTGCGTTCAGCCTGCTTGGGGTGTTTGCATTGCTTTTCCTTGGTATTGCCTTGTCGTGGTGGCTGGGCGATCTCGTGGGCAACCGTGCCCTGGGTTTTGTGCTGGGTGCCGGTGGATTTATTTTACTGTTTCTGATCATTGCATTGCTCCGGAAAAATATTGTTTTCCCATTCATCCGTGATCTGATTATAAAGAAGGTATATGACTAAGAAAATTTCTACCTATAAAGAATTACTGGAAGAAAAAGAACGATTGCAAACCCTCCTCGGCCAGCAGAAAGAAGTGCTGAAGTCCGACATGCAGGGTATCAAGGAAGAGTTTGAACCGGTCCGCGCTGCGGTCGGTATGCTGAAAAAGTTTACCAAAAAAGATTCAACTAATCCGCTACTGAATATAGCCACCGGAAGGATCATCAACCTGGTACTGAAGAAACTGGTACTGGCCCGTGCAGGATGGTTTGCCCGGCTGGCAGTACCATTCCTTGCCAGGAATATTTCCACGCATGTGATTGCTGACAACAAAACGCAGATACTGGGTAAAATAGCCACCTGGTTTAATAAGGTCCGCGGGCACAAGGTGCAGAAATCCGCACGGGTTCGTCCGGCGGAATTTTAATCGGCCCCTGTAGTTAAACAAATTACCAAATCCCTTATTTTTGCCGTCCGCCGGCGCTGAAGCTTTGGCGGACAAAAGGGGGATTAGCTCATCTGGTAGAGCGCAAGCATGGCATGTTTGAGGTGACCGGTTCGATCCCGGTATCCTCCACAAAGAAACGCTTCCTGAAAAGGGAGGCGTTTTTTTATGTCCCGGCACCATCATTAATGTTGCGCAGCCACGCGTGGAATTTGCCCGACTTCACTTATCTTCATATGCAACCTTATTTCCTGATTACCAATCTTGCCACCATCAACGACCATACTGGCAAATTCGTTTTCCTGCCCAATACCCCTTTGAACAACCACGGTTCCTGACCCTGAAAATTAATTTTTACCGCCCGTTACCCGGTCTGTGATTAAAACGATTGTATGCAATCAAAGCCTTTACAACTGCTGCTGTCTGTATGCATCCTTGCATGTTCGCAAGCATGTAACAAGGCAAAAGACTATGTGGAGGAAAACCCGGACAGGGTGGTGGATGGTTGCCAGGTACAGAAAATAACCACAACCAAAGACTGGCTGATTGCCGATTACAAATACAACAGAAACGGCGATCCCGTGTCCGTTACCTACGACTTTACCAGTACGGAAACCCCGAACTTCCTTTTCAAATACGACAAAAAGCACCGCCTGGTACAGTGCATTGAATACTTCAACCAGGGTAATGTGTTCCTGTGGTCGAAGTACTTTTATGATGAGAACGATATGATTGTTTCCGATTCAACGTTTGCAACCGGTCTGCTGGTCAATGGCCAGGTGGAGGCTGATCCGGATGCGGACGGTTACTACGAAACCAGAGTGTATACATACGACTCAAAAAAGCGTATCAGCACCATTACTACCCATTACCCGTACGAACCGCCGGGTGGTGATTACAATACCCAGGAATTCATTTACGATGCCAATGGTAACCGCCAGGATGATTCCGGAACCCCGATTGTGTATGATTCAAAAATCAACATCCACCGTACACACAGGGTTTTCATGTTTATTGATCGCCAGTACAGCGTCAACAACCCGGTGACAGTGGCGAGCTACAATTCCTCCCACCTGCCGGTAGCTTTCGGGCTCAGCGAGCAGAACCGCCTGCTGAAGGCGAACCTGCAGAATGCGGTGGTGACCTACAAGGGTTGAACCGATGCATTGAACAACTTAGTTTCGCGGCAAAAGCAGCAATATGGCATCAATAATCAAAACATTTATTACAGCGACTTTCCTTGTGTCGCTCAACATGGCGTTCGCACAAACCAAACCGGCGGCAGACATCCTCGGTGTGCCATTGACCCTGTCCCTTGGAAGCCTCAAGTATAAACTAAGCTGGAGTTCGCATCCAAACGCGAACTATTACAAGGAGGAATTCCTGCCAGCGGGGGAAACTTCAGCGAAATTCAAGAATATGATCCTGCTGGATGCAGTGACTTCTTCATCCGACCTGGATGCGACCGTTGACGGAAAACTGGCCGAACTGGCTGAACTGCAAAAGACCAACCCGGCAATTTTTTTCCATGAAGCCACGGCACCCGCGGGTGAACGGATAATCGATTTTACCATTACCGCGTACGGAGCGGATGGAAAAACGCTTGCCATTGCCGAGCGGAACGTGTATCGTTACCGGCTCTTTACCGACAAGGCAGGTAATAAAGGCATGTTACTCTTTGCGGTGGCGCAGCGGGCATATGGAAATGCCATACCCGCATTCCTTGCAAAATTAAAAACGACCCGCGAAACACTGGTCAGACTTGTGCGGGAGTTCAGCATCCCTGCTTTCACCAGGCTGTAGTAATCCGGTCCGGAGACGTTCGACATCACCGGGCTGCAATATGCCGATGCTGCAACGTTTTAACAACAACACTTTCCTGAACTGATTCAAATTTTTAAAGCCGCTGTACCGGCTGCAGGCCATGCCGTGCCCCTGATCCGGCGTATTCAACTAACCATAACCATTTAACCTTCATCATGAAAAAAATCAAACAACACAAACTCAGGCTATTGCTTTTCCAGTCACTGGCAGCATTTGTCATTTGTTTTTCACTGTCTTTTTACCGGGCTGTCAGCCAGGCACCTGATCCGGATGATCGGCGCACCAACCTCGTAGCGGCCGGACAGCACCCGGCTCCCGCCACGTCGGATGCCGGGGACGAACTGCAGTTTCACAACGTTGCCTACGTAGAAGGCAACGAGTTCCTCGGCATGGATAGTGTACATGTAGTAAACAGCATCCGCGAGTTTCTCGGATGGTACCGTAACAACCAGCAAAAGGCAAACAGTTTTCGGTTTCTTGGCAAAGACCGCGAAGGTTATTATTGCCTCGACACCGCTGCCGTATCCGGTTATCTTTCCTTCCTGAAACAAAGCGGATATTTTTCTGCCAGTTACCTCAACATCTGGAAAGTGTTTTTTAATGACCGCGCTGTTTCACTCCGGGAAGAGAAAATGAAGGAGGACCAACCAGAGGGGTTTGACCTGGACCTGGTATTGATTACGCAGGAGCCTGAACTGATCACCGACCATATCGGTGAACTGAAATGGAAGATGATCTCCATGAATCGTGACGTAGTACTGGTGAGTTGTGTGTCGCCCGGGAACCAGGGGCTGGCTTACGAATTTGAAATGTACCGGAATGACCGCAGCTGGCTTATTGGCTATATCTCCACTCCTAACTTTGACTGAGATTAATTGCTGCCATTGCCGTCGGCATAAGAACAATTATCCCTTATTGGCCAGTTGCCCGCAGGCAGCATCGATATCTTTCCCGCGGCTTCTCCGCAGCCTTGCATTCACCTTATGTTTTTCCAGGTAAGCCATGAATGCATCCACTTTTTCCTCTGATGGTTTGGTGAATTTGGCGAATGCGATCGGGTTGTATTCAATGATGTTGACGAGGTCAGCAGGCACCTGCCGGTAAATCCTGATCAGTTCGTCGGCGTCTTTCAGGCTGTCGTTAAATTCATTGAAAAGAATATATTCAAACGTGATCTCGTTCTTGGTCTGTTTGTAGAAATAGTTCAGCGCCTCAATCAGTGACTGGATATTGTTGCTGTCATTGATTGGCATGATCTCGTGGCGTTTGGCGTCATTGGCAGCGTGCAGCGAAAGTGCGAGTTTGAATTTTACTTTGCTGTCGCCCAGTGCGCGGATCTGTTTGGCTACACCCGCAGTGGAAACCGTTATGCGGCGCGGACTCATACCCATCCCATCCGGTGAGGTGATGCGTTCGATCGCTTTCAGCACATTTTTGTAGTTGAGCAATGGTTCACCCATGCCCATGAAAACGATATTCGATAATTTTTTGCCATAGATTTTTTCACTCTGCTCGTTCAGCAGCGCCACTTCATCATAGATCTCATCGTAATCCAGGTTGCGTTTGCGGTCGATGTAACCGGTGGCACAGAATTTACAACTGAGCGAGCAGCCGATCTGTGAAGAAACGCAGGCGGTGTTCCGTTTGTCGGTCGGGATCAGCACCCCTTCCACCAGGTGCCCATCGTGTGTTTTGAATCTTGATTTAACCGTGCCATCGTCCGAATACTGGGTGGCGTCGGTTGCCAGGGAGGGAAGCACAAAATCGCGACCGAGATTCGCCCGGAAATCCTTGCTCAGGTTGGTCATTTCATCAAAATGCCGGGCCTGTTTCAGCCAGATCCATTCATAGACCTGTTTAGCCCTGAATTTCTTTTCACCCAACTTTTCAACGTAGGATTCAATTTCCGCCAGTTCGAGGTGGCGGATGTTCTGCGACGCGCTCTTCATGATCGGGCAAAGATAGCACGGAATAAGGATTTCAGGGGAATTCCCGGATATTTGCGGGGATAAATTAACAGCTTCCAATGAATTCAGCCTATATAATTGATGTCTGCCGTACCCCGGTTGGCCGTTTTGGCGGATCGCTCTCCTCCATCCGGCCCGACGACCTGCTGGCCGGCACCCTCACTGCCCTGCTCCAGCGGAATCCCTCGATTGATCCTGCTGCCATAGAAGATGTTATTGCCGGTGCCGCCAACCAGGCGGGGGAAGACAACCGCAACGTGGCCCGCATGGCTGCATTGCTGGCTGGTCTGCCAGTTACGGTGGCCGGTTCCACAGTAAACCGCCTTTGTGCTTCGGGCCTGCAGGCCATCATGGATGCCGGGCGCCAGGTGATGTGCGGTGATGCGGAAGTGATCATTGCTGCCGGGGTGGAAAGCATGACCAGGGCTCCTTTTGTGACCGCCAAGTCGGCCGCAC
>SDZZ01000679.1 GCA_004173255.1 Chitinophagaceae bacterium
GTTACGTCTTCCATGGGCAAGCCCAGTTCATCGGCAGCGATCTGGGTCATGACAGTTTTTGTGCCTGTGCCTATATCGGTAACGGCGCAACTGACTTCCAGCCTGCCTTCTTTCGTAAACACAGCGGTTGCACGAGCCGGCAACGTCATACTTTCCCAGATGCCTGTTGCCATACCATAACCAACCAGTTTTTTTCCCCGTTTCATACTCCGGGGTTCGGGTGAACGTTTATGCCAGCCAAACTTTTCCGCACCAATGCGATAACATTCGCGCAGTTCCTTACTTGAATAAGGCCTGTTCACACTTTCATCCCGTTCGGCATAATTGATCAGCCGCAGTTCGAGCGGATCAACGCCTGCGCGATAGGCCAGCTCGTCCATGGTACTTTCTATAGCGTGCATGGCAGTGGAACCACCAGGTGCCCGCATATCGATGGGGCTGTACACATCCAGTGGCACCAGTTTATACTCAAAGAGGGTGTTTGGTGCCGGGTAAAGCATATGTGCCCAGTTGACAACCGTTTCGGTATAGTCTTCAAAACGGGATGTTTCCCCGAATGCTGAATGGTTCAGTGAAGTAACCTTACCGCCCTGGTCGGCACCGAAACGGGTAAGCTGGCGCGTGGGTGGCCGATGGCCAAAAGTGAACATCTGCTGGCGATCGAGCGTAACCCTGACCGGTCTCTTCAGTTGCATGGCTGCCATTACCGACATGAACAGCTGGTATTGCGGACGCAATCCCGATCCAAAGCCGCCACCGACATAGGTAGAAATGACGCGTACATTTTTATAATGGAGACCAAACACATTGCCCACATAAACCTGGCAGTTGACAGTACCCTGGGTTTTATCATAGATGGTCAGTTTGCCTTCCCCTTCATAGATCGTAGTAGTTGCGAAAAGCTCCAGCGGATTGTGATGTTCTGCCCCGTGGAAGAAATCGCCCGTTACCTGCACAGGAGATGCCGCAAATGCTTTTTCAAAATCACCCTGCGGTTTAGGTGGCGGTGGCTTGAGAGCCGTGGCAATCCCCACTTTTGGAGCACGGGCATCTTCCAGGTTGGCCATCAGGTCGGTGGTAAATTCTTCACGGTCGTATGTCACATGGATGCGACTGGCGGCGTAACGGGCCTGCTCAAAAGTTTCAGCCACCACCAACCCGATCGGTTGTCCGTAACATACCACTTCGTTATTGTGCAATGGCCGGAAGGGTGATCCGGGAGGTGCGTCCATATCCGAGTAGAGTTGGTTAAACCACGCGAGCGATGGCCGGTTACCATGGTAAAAAATTTCTACCACGCCTTCGCACGTCATGGAGTCCGATGTGTCGAAGCTGGTAATTTTTCCTTTCGCAACGGTGCTGTTGATTACATAACCGTACAGCAGCCCGTCAACATTAATATCGCCCGAATAGCGTGCCTGTCCTGTTACTTTGAGACCACCTTCCAGACGGCTGATGGCGCGGCCAACCTGATTTTCCTGTGTCATAAATAAAATGTTTTCGAAAGTTATGCCGATGGCCCTGCGCCGGGCAGTTGCGAATCCGGGTTTAGGGCCATCATGGCGTTGCGGACGATCGCCCTCTTGGCCAGTTCAATTTTGAAGCTGTTGAATGGATATGGTTTTGCGCCGCGCATAATAATTTCAGCGGCATTGGCGAAGCTGTCTTCGTTCGCTTCATTACCGACAAGCATTTCCTCTGCTTCTTTCACCCGCCATGGTTTATGGGCCAGTCCGCCCAATGCAATCCGCGCCTGCCTGATCATGCTTCCGTCCAGTTCGAGTGCGGTTGCTACCGAAACCAGCGCAAATGCATATGAATTCCGGTCACGTACTTT
>SDZZ01000680.1 GCA_004173255.1 Chitinophagaceae bacterium
GTTTGTTTGCGTGACCTGCCAGCAGGTACCGTTGTAAATTTCACCGATGCGGGTTACTCTGAAACCGGGCTGTTTTATGTCAATCCAAACAATGAAGGTCATCTCACCTGGACGCTTACAGATCCGGTTCCAGCAGGAAAGGTGTTGGCTATGGATTGTTCGGATGGTTCCAACTTCGCGGACCTCAACGGCGCAGAATCAGGCAATGGTGGAATAACAGATTATGGAACAGTCAGCGGTCATATGGGAGGGCCCGTTACGTTTTTCGCCGTTTCAGGAGATCAGATCATTATTTACCAGGGTACCAGCGGAACAACCAGCGGCGCAACATTTATCTATGCTTATAGTACGCAACAGAACGTATCGCTGCCAGGTCGAGGGGTATGGATCACAGGCAGCTCCGTCGTAAATCAAGCGGGATCTTCTTTGCCCCCCGGGCTAACCAATGGCACAACAGCGCTGGCACTGACAAACAATCAAGGTAATGCATCATTTGGCCCTGGAACTTTCGGAACACCTAATTACGGGTTCAATAATATGATCTATGCAGGCCTCGGAACCGGAACCCAGGCAGAGCTACTAAGTGCCATCGGTAATCCGGCGAATTATATCGGAGACGATGTCACCCCTTTTCCCATAGGTATTGGAGCTGGCTTCAGCCTCACTTCCGATTTTACGGTTAATGCTGCATTACCCCTCACATGGGGAAGGATAAGTGGTGAATTAAAAAATGGAAAAGCCTTGATTCAATGGGAAACTATCCAGGAGATGAACACCAGTCATTTTGATGTAGAAACCTCGACCGACGGCCAGCAATATATTGCGCAACGGCGCAACATAGCGGCCGCAGGAAACAGCGATGACAGACGTTCTTATCAATATGAGTTTCCCACCAACTTACCATTGATCTACGTTAGGATAAAACAGGCGGATATAGATGGTCAATACAGTTATTCTAAAATAATTACACTTAACAACGATTATACCAGCACGTTCAAGATCATTAATAATCCTGTGGAAAATGGACAAATCGTCTTTACTATTCCGGATGGATGGCAAGAGGCAAAGTATTCGATCTTTTACACTAATGGCGTTTTACTGAAATCGGGGAAGCTTGGGGCAGGTAGCGGTGGAAATAAAACGGTAACGCTTGGTAACATACCGGCAGGTACCTACCAATTAGTAATATCCGATCAAAATAAAAAAATGAGCCGACAGTTTATTAAATTATAGGAGGTGTAACATTCGCCGCCTGGCTTAATAATGTCACGGAAACAATTCGGCAACGTAACCCTTATATAAACGCCTGTATGTAGAACCAGAAGCGGAATGGAGTTCGGGCAGCCAACCCTCCTCACAACAACTTATTCAACACGCCCCTGATTTCCTTACTCGAAGGAAACGGCGCATTCGCATCCACCACCTTTCCCTCCCGGTCCAGGATCGCGAAGCGGGGTATCGTGACAATGTTCCAGCTTTTGCTGATCCGTTCGTTGCTTTTTGCATCGGCACGGAACTGGATCTCACCCATCGTGCGCTTGCTGATAAAATTCTTCCACTTCTGCAGGTCAGCATCCTTATCGAATGAGATGCTCACAAACGTGATATCCTTTCCGTGGTATTCTTTCTCCAGCTCAATCAGGCTCGGGATCTCTTTGATGCACGGCCCGCACCAGGTTGCCCAGAAATCGATATAAATGTATTTGCCTTTGAAGTCTGCAAAAGAAAACTCCTTCCCATCCGCATTAACCAGTTTAGCTACCGGTGCCGGCGCTCCGGGCAGCATTTCTTTCATATTCTCATAGCGCTTCTCTACCAGCGC
>SDZZ01000681.1 GCA_004173255.1 Chitinophagaceae bacterium
GCATAACGATGCCTGGTGAAAGGACTGGAATGCTTTTATAAAAAAACTAAACCCTGCGGAAACGCGGGGTTTTTTGTTGGCAGTTGCCGGCAGGAAGTGATCGCGACTTTACTTTGTTGATTAAAACATGATCCAGCCAGATATATTACCCGACTGTACATAACTGAACTGACGCCAAGTCGACAGTACACTTACCGCGGTGCCGGTGGCCAGATCTTTTTTTACCGCTGCGTCCGTAGAGGGCTCGGCAAGGAGTGCAACCTCACGTTTCAGTTTTTCAGTCCGGATTGGTTTATTGTTTACCCCGGTGCCGCGAAGGAATCCTTCGGTCCCGTCGGGCAGTCTGACCCGGTACTGATCACCGGTGGCTGCAAGCACCTGTAGTGCGGATCCGGCGTCAAGAACCAACTCCGGGTGGCCGGTTATGGCGATTTTCCGGTCAATCGTTTTTACCCATAACGACAACAGGCTGGTGTCGGCAGTGACTGTCCGCGGCTTTGCCGGGTTAACATTGATAAAAGGCCATGGATCCACAGCGCCGCTGCGGGTGTAAATGCCGAAATGCAGGTGCGGCGGTGTTGTTCGTGCATTTCCCGTATTCCCGATAAGACCGATTACATCGCCGGGCTGTACCCGTTGCCCTTCAGACACCATCTGGCTGTCGAGGTGTGCATAGTAAAGGCTGACGTCACTTCCGTCGGGTCTCATGAAGACGACCTTGCCGCCCAGTGTATTTTCATTTACCCGGGTAATTCGCCCGTCTGCAATGGCTATGGCCGGTGTCCTTTTCGCGGCAAAGATGTCGACCCCTTCATGTTGTCGTGCACCTGCATCGCGGTCGGCGCCCCAGAAACTGCTGGCTTTCGGATTATCCCTGGGCCTGACCGGGAATGCCAGTGACGGCGACGTCGTAATGTTGAGTGTATAACCCACCGGCCGAAGCAGCTCCGGTTGTATGCGCACCAGGTAAGTTCCTTCTGATTCAATTTCCTTTGAAAGCCCGCCTGGTAATGAATCGGTATAAGCCAGTATTTTATGTTCTGTCCCGTTGAGCTGCCAGAGTTCTACAAAAACACCAGAACCCCGTACCGGGGTAGTTTCCAGCCTGACGTTGATTACTTCCCCTTTTTTGGCAGCAAAGCGAAACCCGGCAGCGGCGGGTGTTTCGGCCGGAAAGAAACCGGTTTCGCGGTAGGGGATTGTCACACTGACCGGCTGCGCCAGGCTTTTCTGTGCTGCTGAAATCCATCCCTGGGCAAGCACTGTATTGGTGAGCCCTGCATTTTTAAGTCCATCGGTGTATTGTTCGTGTGGTGTTTTTTTACCTCCAATGGACAGCGGCGAATTGCATGAACAAAGAACCAGCAGGAAAACACACGCTGACAACTGGAGGGACCGGAGCCACGAAACCATGGGATATTTTTTAAAGGAAGTTTACAAATCGCAAACCGGAATAGGGATGATCATGTTCCGTTATTCCATAACAGCAAACAATAATTGTGCAGGTAAACGGCCTTATTTTGGCAGCTGATACTGTTGGGGAGCCGGCAGAACGGAAAGTTACGGATCAGCAAACATTAAATATCACAATAATGGGTAAAGCATGCCCTGTCATACTGTAACGAGATAAAAACTTTCCCACAATCATCCGGGAAATCCCTGAATTTCAAAGCACAACTTTATTTAACCCGCCCATGTGTTTATTTTTATAGCCGTATGTCACAGAGGATTAAAATATTTCATTTAGAAGATTACAAAATCATCCGGGACGGCATCCGTTTTTTGTTGTCGCAGGATAAAGAACTGGAAGTTTTAA